>CAJQQH010000001.1 GCA_905480405.1 uncultured Polaribacter sp.
AATGATCTTCAGGTGTCATATCTGTAGTAAATAAATCTAAAAAACCATCATTATTTACATCTCCGGTATCTGACCCCATACTCAACTGTGTAATATGCTTCATTTTTTCATTAATAACATTTTTAAAAGTACCATCACCATTATTATAATATAAAAAATCTGGTTCGGAATAATCGTTTGCTACATATAAATCTGTAAAACCATCATTATTAAAATCTGAAGCATTCACACTTAAACCGTAGGCTAGATTTCTAGAAATACCAGCTTCTTCTGAAACATCTTTAAATTTTCCATTGTCATTTCTATAAAGTCTATCTTTAAAAGATTCAACATCTTTAGGCGTTACTTTATTTACAAGTAACACTTTTTTATCCGCTAATTGATTTACTTGATACATATCTAAATCACCATCATTATCCATATCAAAAAATACTGCTTGTGTAGAAAACCCAATATCTGCTAATCCGTAAGATGTTGCTGATTCTGTAAACGTTAAGTCTTGATTATTAATAAATAATTGATTTCTACGTTTTTTAGTATCTAAAGAATTTCCATTTCTACTTACATAAATATCTAGATATCCATCTGCATTTACATCTGCCATAGTTACTCCCCAAGACCAACCCGGACTTCTAGTTATTTTAGATTTTTTTGAAATATCTTCAAATTTTAAATCTCCTTTATTCAAATACAATTTATCTCCAACTTGACTTCCTGCAAAAAATATGTCTGACAAGCCATCATTATTAATATCTCCTATTGCCACTCCAGAGCCAATATATATTTGACTATAAGAATAATGATTGAAACGACTAGTTTCTTTAATAGCGTTGTTAAAATCTATTCCTGTTTGTTCTGATTTTAATAAACTAAACCCTCCTATTAACTCTTTTGGGTTTAAATCTCTTGATGGTTTATTACAAGAAATAATTATAAAATTTAATAAAATGAATATTGATAATTGATATGTTTTCATAAGAATATTTAGTTTGTTATAAGTTAATTTACACTTATAATTAAAAAAACAACAGCTTTTCAAAAATATCATTTTTTAAAGAGAAGTCATAAATTTTATCGTTAAAAAAAGGGTTTCTGAACACAGAAACCCTTTTTAATATTAATATATTTTAATACTTTAATTTTTCGTGTTTATCCCACAGACCCCAATAAGCACCAACATCTCCTTCTGAACCAACTTTCCAAGATTCATCAAATGAAGAGAAATAGAACATTTCTATATTATCTACTTCTGACCACACCTGAGAGTTTACAAAATATTGCATTGTATTTATTGCATTGGAATGTGCACCTCCTAAACTACTGCCTTCACTTGGCCAACCAGTTTCTGTAACAATTACTTTTTTACCATTTCCAGCATCTTTTGCTTGATTATACATTTGCTGCATATGGTTTAAAGAATATTCTATACTACATCCTTCCCAATAAGGGTAGCAATTTGCCAAAATAACATCACATGCTTCGGTTAATCTAGGTCGTTTAGAGAACTCGTAATAGGCATCTACATAACCTACTTCTATGTCTGGAATTGCTTTTTTAACTCTATGTATATATACCAACAATTCCTCTTCTGTTAATTCTTTACGATATAAAACCTCATTACCAACAGCAGCAATATCAACACATCCTTCTTTAGCTAATTGAATTAAACCCTCTATTTCTGCTTCGTTTTTCTCTAGATCGTTTCCTAACCAAGCACCAACTAGTGTTTTAATTCCATGTTTTTTAGCGATTCTAGTAATATTCTCATTACCTTCTGTACAAGAAAAAGAACGAATCCATTTTGTATATGGTTTTAAAATTTTTATTCTTCTTTCTACTTGCTCTTCTGTAATTACATCTCCTGGTTCTTGTCCGTCTTCATACATACTAAAACAAATACCATGCATTCCATTATCTAAAGTTTCTTTCCAAAGTTTTTTTAAATCTTTTTCTGAATAATCTTTAAATTCTACACCTATATTTTTTTTATACAGAGATTTGGCTTTTTTAATCGATAGATGTTGTTCTTTTCTATATGACATTTTCTATTTATTATTTTGTTTTCTTTCTTCTAATTGTAATCTTATTTCATTTGCTCGTTTTTCATCTATATCATAATCCCACATAATATACATTGCTAAAATGGTTCCTAAAATTGGAAAGAAACAAAAGAAAGTATGTAAACCATCTACTGCAGCTTGTTGGTCTATTGTAGCAAGATCTGGTTTAAAACCTACAATTGCAATTATAACTCCACTCAAAGCCCCTGCAATAGCAAAACCTACTTTAACCATCCACCAATAAATTGCACCAAATATTCCTTCTCTTCTAAGGCCTGTATTTAATTCATCAATATCAATTATATCTGCTGTCATAGACATCATAATTGTAAATAAACTTCCAATTCCGAAAGAGAAAAAAGGTAGCGCAATTATATACATCCATGGTTTACCTGGTATAAATAAAAACCATAACATAACATAACCAATAATTGATATTCCTTGAGCTGCCAAAAACGCTTTTTTCTTACCCCAAATTTTAGACATATAAGTAATAATTGGTATTACTAAAAATGTAGTTCCTAATGCACCTAAACAACCAAATAAAGAAACCCAAATTCCACTTTCTGCTGCATCACCATTAAATAATTTATAAACAATTACAAAAAAAGTTAATGCTGCTACAGTATTAAATGCGTTATAAATTAAAAAAGTAGCCCCACATAGCTTTCTAAATACTTTTATTTTAAATGCTTCTTTAAAACTAGTGAATATCTTTGTTAAACTACCTCCAATATTTGCTGTATTTAACGGTTCATAATCTTTATCTAAAGTAGATTCGCTTTTAATAAAAATAGCTGGAACTATAGCGCAAATTGCACAAGGGATTGCTACCCAAATTGATAATTCTCTTACCGCTACTTCTGCAGATGGAAACCATTCTGGATCATACATAATAATCCAAAACCAAGGTGCAATAACCCAAGCCCATTGTCCAATCCATTGTGCAATTGCCATAATACTTGTACGTTCATGAAAATCATCACTCATTTCGTACCCCATAGCTACATATGGTACACTAAAAAATGTAAGACCTAAATAAAAAATAATTGACCATAAGAAAAAGTACCAAAAATTGAACTGTAAAGAATTTTCTTTAAAAAGCTGCCACATAAATATGTAAGCAATTCCCATAATAACTCCACCAATTACAACATATTGCCTACGTCTTCCCCACTTAGATTTAGTATTGTCTGAAATAAAACCCATTATTGGATCGGTTATAGAATCGAAAATTCTTGGAAAAAAATAAATTAAAGACCACATCCAACCTGGAAAACCTAAATCTTGAACCAAAACAACCATAAATATCCCTAAAATAGCCGGGAACATTTGGTTAGCAAACATCCCTATACCAAAGGCTATTTTTTGCCCCATTGGTACTTTTGCTTTTATTTTTATATTTTTTGACATACTTTGTTTTGTTTTAGTTTGGTTAACAATTTTAATTTGGAACTACAATTGTTTGAATTGCTTGCCCTTGAATTGAGATTGCTATATTCTTATCATTTAATACCAAGTTCATAGTTTTTACTTTTTCCCCTTCATTAAAAGCCACAATTGCAATAGAACCATCAGGATTTTGAGCAGCTGTTACCATTAAGTCTTTATCTGAATTTTCTAGGCCTATAACGGTTGCTTCTGGCCTAATAAATTTGCTAAAATGTGAAAGAGTATAATAAAGTGGTGTAAAGTAAACTTCATCTTTATCTGGATCTACAATAACTGGAGCAACACACCAATTTTCGAACCAATTTGGCCCTCCTTTAGTATCTAAAACCATATTCCAATCAATCCAACCATCAACATAATTATTTAAACACCCAATAATATCTCTTGCATATCTGTTTACTGGAGAGTATTTTGGATGTAAGTGCTTATCCTTTTCTGGAGCCCAGTCCCAACCCCAATCTGTAGCTTCTTTTCTCCAATACCAAGCATCATCATTCCATTTTGGAATTTCTGAATCTACACAAGCTTCAGATTGAATTAAATATTTATTTGGAGCTTTGTTATGTGCATATTGCAGCTCTTTTGGAAAATAATCATAAGTACTT
Organism: uncultured Polaribacter sp.; assembly: GCA_905480405.1. Taxonomy (GTDB): domain Bacteria; phylum Bacteroidota; class Bacteroidia; order Flavobacteriales; family Flavobacteriaceae; genus Polaribacter. The sequence continues at coordinate 4,118 of CAJQQH010000001.1, forward strand.
GCGTACCAATGAATGGCAGTACCATCAAAATACTTAGAAGTTGCTTCGTTTTTAAATTGAGAATCTACCCATTCATTTAAATGCTCTCTGTTTTGATCATAACCTAATATTTTAGCTGTATGACCATCTTTCTCTAATTGTGGCCCTAAATAATTTTGTACAAAATTGGTCATTTCATCAGGAGAATAATGCATGCTCTCCCAATTATTTCCATTTCCTAAGGGTTCATTTTCTACTGTAAACCCCCAAATATCAATCCCTTCTATCTTATAAGCATCAATATATTTAGAGAAAAAAAGCGCCCAAGTATCATAATATTCTGGCAATAGCTTACCGCCAACCCATTTATTATTATCCTTCATCCAAGGAGATGCTGTCCAAGGTGATGACAAAATCTTAAATCCTTCTTTAGATACTTTCATAGCATCTTTTATCATTGGGATGATATCATCTTTATCTTCTTCTATAGTAAAATTTTTTAATTCTTTATCTCCTTCTATTGGTGCATAAGAATACTGGCTAATAGAAAAATCACAAGAATTCATATGGGTTCTTGTTAAAGAATATTTCGCTCCAGTTTCACCAAAATATGCTTCGATAATTTCAGCCCTTTTTTCTTTACTTAAACGATTAAGCAAATAAGCAGAAGATTCTGTAAAAGAACCTCCAAAACCAGTAATTATTTGTCTTTTTTGCTCAGGTAATAATTTCAATTGAACAAAATTATTTTGATTTTTATTCGAAGAAAAATCCTCTAATTTGGTTAAATTATTTCCGCTTGCAGAAGTTTCATATACCTCAACAATAAGATTATCTTGTTTTGTTTGACAACTTAAAATCATAAATAATAGCAATAGAAACAGTAAATCGTTTATTTTTTTCATATTTTTCTATCTTGGATATTCTGTATTAGGTACTAATACAGATTTCATTAACTCTTCTTTGTTTCCTTTATAAGTTTTAATTATTGAGTTCCCATCTCTCTTTAACCCATTAAAAACACCTTTATCTACTAAATTCCATAGAGGATATTTAGCCTCACCTTTTAATGTAAATAAACCAAAGTGGTTTTCTGAACCTTGCGAATTTTGTGCATCTTTCCACTGTTCATCAAAAGCTTCAAAATAGAAACAAGAAATACCTTCTTTATTAGTCCATTCTCTTAAATGCTTATAATACAAACCTTGTTTATACTCGTCACTTGCTCTAGAACCTGGTACACCGTATTGACCATCAGAAATAGATGCCCAACCCGTTTCGCCTATATGAATTGTTTTTGTAGAATCTATACTTTTTACGTAATTAGCAACATTTGCATATTGTGTTTTCGCAAAATTTAAACAACGAATCATAGAAAAATCAATTTTTTCTTTATCAGTTAACCCTTGTTCATGATCTGGAACTCGCCAAAATTCTGAGTTATAATGTGTATTATGATACGCATAGGTGTGCATAGAAACATAATCTACCGCTTTTATTAAATCTTCTAGATCTTTAACTCGATAACTTAAATCTCCTCCACCCCAAGAAGCAAAATCATCAGAACATGTTATCCATAAATCTTTAGAAAGTTTGCCCTCTTTCTTTAAGGTCTGCAAATGATTAACATATTTTAAAATTACATTAGGTCTTACAAAATAACTTGTAGCCCAACGAATCATGGCTTCATTACCTACAGCAATTATCTTTACAATGTCTGGATATTTATTTGCCAAAGCAACAGCTCTAGATATTTCTCCTTCATTTTGATCACTTTCAATTTCGTGATCTGGCATTTTATCTGTCCAAGCATTTAAACAATCTATCCAAGCACCTAACATTACATACATTTCAAAAGTTGTATCCTCTTTTTTAAGTTGATGAATGGCTTCTAAAATATTTGCAGCATGCGGTAATTCTGGTTGCACATTATAGGTTCTAATAATTCGAATTCCCATAGCATACATCAACTTTAAATCTTCTTTAAGTTCTGGTATTGTAGGTTGCTTATCTTCTCTTGATTTCTCTCTATATCCTCCATAAGAAATTGCTAAATAATCTGGATTTCCTAAAATTTTGGCTGCTGTCATTTCTTCTTTAATTTCTTCTTTTTTATTTTCTTCACTAAAACTACATCCAAAACCAATAATTGATACTAATACTAGTATTGTTATTTTAAAGTTTGATTTTATGTTTTTCATTTTAAATGATTATTATTTTAATCTTAATAGGTTAAACCAAATCCAAATGGAAATAATGGTTCTACCGATTTATCCCATAAATTAGGCCCATATTTCCCTTTAAAATCTTCTACAGATTTTGGCCACGAATGAGGTAACTTACCAGAAAAGTTATAATCTCCAAAAAGAACTTCTGCAACACCATCTCCTTCAGAACCTAATAACCATGCAGCTACAAAAGCATCTGAATTATTAATTTGATTTGTTACAACTAATGGTCTTCCAGAAACTAAAACAACAACCGTTTTAACTCCTTTTTCTTGGTAGGTTTTTATATAATTCTGATGTTCTTCTGATAATGTTAATTTTAGTTCATTAGATTCATGCCCTATATCACCAAAAAACTCTGCATAAGGTGTTTCGCCTAAAACAATAATAGCAACATCTGCATCAAAGTGATTTTTAGTTGCTGTAGAATCATATACAACTTCTCCTTTTGCTTGCTGTTTTATTCCTTCTAAAATTGTAGTTGCTCCTTTATAATTTTCTTTAGTCCCTTGCCAATTAACAGTCCAACCACCAGATTGTAAGCCACTATTATTAGCATGCTCTCCAACCACAACAATTTTTTTTGTCTCTTTTGATAAAGGCAACACTTTATTCTTATTTTTTAATAAAACTAAAGATTCTCTTACCGCTTGTCTTGCTATTTCTCTATGCTCTTTACTTCCTATTTTAGTTACTAAAGTTGTATCAGGAAAAGGATTATCAAACAATCCTAATTTAAATTTTTGACGTAATATTCTTTTTACTGCATCATCAATTCTTGATATAGAAACTGTACTATCTATAATCCCTTTTTTTAATCCATTTTGAAATATTTCTAAATCGCCATCTACAGCCATAACCATATCTATACCTGCGTTTACAATATCATTTCCACCAAATCGAGAATATCCTTTCCAGTCAGAAACTACAATACCATTAAAATTCATACCAACTTTTAAAGTATCGGTAATTAAAGCTTTATTAGCATGCATAGAAACATTTCCTATTCTATTAAATGATGCCATTACAGCTCCTATATTTTCTTTTACAGCTACTCTATATGGTGCTAAAAGTCTATCATTTATTTCTACTGAATTTAAAGACGTATTACCTCCTTCTATTCCAAAATCTGTTGCTCCATCGCCAATAAAATGTTTAGCAGTAGCCAAAACAGTTTTTGGGTCGTCTAAGTTTCCTTGATGCCCATTAACAGATGCTTTTGTTAGTTTTGCTGTAAGTTCTGTACTTTCTGAAAACGCTTCATACACTCTACCCCATTTTTCATTATAAGGTATTGCAATACACGGTGAAAAAACCCAATTAAAACCAGTTGCTTGACTTTCTATTGCAGTAATTTTTCCAATATTCTTTACCAACTCTTCATTTCTAGTTGCTCCTAAACCAATATTATGTGGAAATATAGTTGCTCCTTCAAAAGTGTTTTGACCATGAACAGCATCTACAGCAAATAACAACGGAATACCCAGTCTTGTAGAAATCGCTTTCTTTTGAAGTGCTATAAATTTATTTTGCCATTCTAAAGCAGTTTCTCCAGGAAAAGGGCCTTGTGTATGAATAATAGAACCTAAAAATTTAGAAGTAACAGATTCTTCTGCAGATTCCTCAAAATGAATAATTTGAGTCATCTGACCGATTTTCTCTTCTAAAGTCATTAACTTTAAAAGAGAATCTATCTTCTGTTCTAAAAGTGGCTTTCTACTACTTTTCATATCATTACAACAGATAATGCATATTAATAAAAGGCAACTAACTATATATGCAATATCTATTCTTTTCATCTATTTTACTTAATAACAGATACTTTTATGTGATTAATTTCACCAGATCTATCAAACATTTTTTCGCTTATTTGTTTATCTATAGTTAAACTATCAAAACCTATACTCTTATCATCATTAAAAGAAATTTCAATTGAATTCACATCAGATAAGCTATAAATAATTGGAACTTGACAATAAGTAAAACACAATTGGTTAATACCAATATTTAAATGTTGGTTTTTACCTTTAACATCTATATAATTAAACACTTGCGAAGCTTCTAAAAATTCCGAAGCTTTTAATAAACGAGGGTTAAAAACAACTTTTCCTTCTTTAACAAAAACACCTAACTCACCAAACCTACTTAACAAATCTTCTTTTACCTGACCTGTCATTCCTGGTTGTTGAGCTCCTTTTGTTGCTGGAGTATGGGAATACGCATCTGTTGGAAAAGCACCATATAATTCTGGTGATTTATGCACTCCAATTCCTGCGTTTATTTCGTAATAATGATCAAATAATTTACCAATTACAACATCACTTTCACTTGTTTCTACAGCCAACAAACAGTTTTCTTGCACTGCCAACAACAATTTAGAAACCATATGCCAATAAATTGATCCTAAACCTTCATAACCAAAGAAAGTTCCAGAACGGCCAGTAAAAGATTTATGATCGAAAATTTCTTCGAATATCTCTAAAACCTTATCAGAATCAGTTAAAACCAACTCTTTATAATTAGGGGATAAATTTTCTAAAGCGACTTTAACACTATTTGCATTATTAAAATTTCCACTAAAGTGATAATTTCCTAATACATCTATTTCTATAAGTTCTTTATTATTATCTTTTACTAGTTGTTGTAATAATTTAGAATTTTCAATTTTATTTGCAGCAATATTATTTTTATCGGTAAATCTTGGTAAGTTTTTATTTGGGTATAAAATATAACTGTATTGATCTGCTCTAAACAAAGCAGAAGCCTTTAAGCCATCTAATAAATCTAACGCCTGTTTTGGTGTTAAGTAACCAGAACTTAATGCAGATACTTGACCTTCTAACATTTCTGATAAATAAGAAATAGAAACTTCTTCAGAGTTTTCTATGGTCATTAAATTGTATGCATGATACATATTATCAGAACGTTTATTAGCTCTAATACTATGTTCTAAATAATTTTTGGTGATTGCAAAAAAGTCTAACAATGCTTCTTTTGTAATAACTGTTTTATTTGTTGAAAATCCATTTTCATAAATAAACGCTCTATAATTACTTGCAGGTTTTCCTAAACCATCTAAAACTGTTTTTCTAGATTTATCGGATACTTTACCCGCTAAAATAGATTTATTTGTATTTAATGTTTTTAAAATCTCATTAAATAATGATGCTACTTCATCAGAAATTTGAATTTTATTTATATCTGCATTTGCAACAATACCTTCAAAGAAATTAATAAATCTTCTTAAATAATTTAAAGTTACCATAGAAACACCGTTACCCACTAAAGCATTGTTAGCATCGTTCCATTCTGGTCTTTGTGTATTTAACCAAATTCCTCCTTCAGGTATAAAATTAGATACCTTAGCTAAAACAGTAACTAACAGTTTTTCTATTAAATTTACTTTATAAGGATTATCGTTTTTATCTCTTAACAGAGAACCATCAGCACCAACTTTAGTTCTTCTATCTTCGATTTCTATTTGTAATTTATGGTCAAAATCAATAGTATCTTTAGAATTTTTTAAAATATCTGAGTATGATTTTATAACATAAGGCACATTTGCATATACAAAAACATCATCATTAAATAAATCTGCTAATTTAGACGGATAATGCTTTTCTATAAACTCCAAGAATTTTAGCAAATAAATAATTTGATGGTCTCCCCAATATCCAATATAAGACCAAGGGTCGTGTTCTTCTATAATTTCCCAATCAAAACCACTTTTTGTAACTCTATAAGGGTTGTATCCTTCAAAAGTAGTTGCGTTTAAAAACTTATGAATCATACTCTCAATAAATTGAGGGTATGAATGAGCTAATGTTTCCCAGTTTTGAAAAATATCTCTCCAGTTACCTTCGTAATCTAAAATTTTAGACCCGTCAATTTCACTTTTTGTATTGATAGAAAACTTATTCCAAGGCCTACTTGGATCTCCATGTCTTCTACTAAACTTTAAAGGTAAATACTCTAAACAAAGTCTTTTAAAATCTTTATCATCATCATTTTCTGCTATGTTCTTAATAAAATTTAAAGTAAATTTATTTGGCAAATCATGTAAGAAATCTTCTTTAATTGCAAATAATTGTTTATTTGCTTTAGATAAATAAGTTACAAAATCGTCTTTTTCTATTGTATAATTATCATCAAAAATACCACCTCTCATAATATTAAAAAGTGTATTTGAAAAATGTCTTGTATTTATTAAAGGATCATTTGAAAGCTGTAAACCATCTGAAGCAGCAACTAAATTAATTAGATTTTTTGTACCATCTTCGATACTCTCTTGTAATAAATCTTCTAAACAAGATTCATTTTTTATCATTTCAGATATACGAGTAACATCTGAAACTGTTTGGTTTACATTTACAACTTGCAACCATTTTTTTTCTTGTTTTGCTACTAAATTAATATTTGTAGTTAAAAAATAAGCCCCTTTTTCTGCCTTCATATCCACTTCTTGTTGAAGCTGAATACCTCTTCTAAAATTATTTAATTGTAAGGAAGATAATAAATATGTTGGATTTTCTAAACCTAAAGACCAGATTAAATTAGCTTTTAAAGCTTCACTTGGCTCTGCTTTATCTACAATAATAGCACTTAATGCATAAATACCTAAACCAGAATCTGCATCTAATTCACATTTTTTATAAGCATCGACTAAGTTACTTCTAATACCTTGTATGTCTGAACCTACACCATAAGGTATAACATCTTGAAACCCGTCTAAAACAGAAATATCTAAGTTCTCATCAAAATTATTAACTAAAGTTGCTTTTCTTACAAAACCAAATTGATCACTAGAGTTCCATTGATATTTAAAAGTCAAACCTAAATCTTCATTGATTTCTTCAAAAATAACTTTGTTTCCAAATTCATTTTTATAAACATTTCTAACAATACTGTATAAACCAGCTTGTCTTTCTGAAAAAGGTTCCCACAAAAGTGTTTTACCTTCTTTGTTTATTCTAAAAATAGATTTACAACCTGTAGTTTCTGCTAATTCTGTAATTTTATCATCTGTGTAATAAGGAAAAACAGCGTACTCAGCATTTTTTCTACCTGCAGTTAAACCTCCATTACTTGAAATAAACATCCAATGATTTGAGTCTGATACAATAGTCATAAAAAATGGACGCATTGTATGACTATTAGAAATCTTATAATAAGATTCATTTTCATATTTCACTAACTCTCCAGTAATCTCATTACCTTTTATAGAAGTTAAATTGTCTTTGAAAGAAACAGTTTTACTCATTATTTTTTTTAATTATGTTTTTTATTTAAATGTTGATACTATTAAAACTTATCATTCATTTATGATTTATTTTAAATCAACTTTGTTTTTAGTTGATAAACTAAAAGCGTCGTTAACACTTATTTTATTAAAATAATCTGCTACAGATAAATATGTAACATCTTTTTTAAATAGATTTATTTTATGTACTTCTTTTAGGGCATAATAGCCTGCTCTTGGGTACAAGGTATAAGTTCCGTTTGAGTTGGTCTCTCCTTTTGCGCAGATACCAAACCACTCTTCACTCATATTGTTTTTTCCTTTTTCAAAATCTAACTTATAGCCTCCATTTGCCCAAGAAGAACCATTATCATGAAAATTTAAGTTTTTTGTTTGTCCTAGTTTCCACCATCCATCACTAAATTGAAATGTAAACCCACCAATAGAATTATTAGCTTTACCAAGTCCAGCCACATTTTGATAAATTTCTTTCCAATTTTCAATAAGATAATAAGCTTGCATTTTCTGGTCTTCTAAATTAGTTTGTGAGTTAAATGCATCTGCACCAAATTCTGTAAATAAAATTGGCATGTTTAATTGCTCTTTCACTTTATTAAAAACTTCTCCAAAAGAAGCTCCTCTGTACATATTTGTTCCAAAAATGTCTATATCTTTACATTCATCAGCAATCATATCTAGAAACAATAAATCTCCATTACAAATAGCTATCGGATGGTTTGTATCTATAACCTTCATTTGTTTAGCCGCTTCATTAAACAACTTATACATTGGCCTACCTCTTTCTTCTCCTAACTTTCTTTTTTGCTTTTCATCATCAGGAAAGTCTTCAGTTTCTGCACCAGACCAAAAAAGTCCATAATTATTCTCGTTTCCTAAAAGAAATAAAAGTAATCCTGGAGTATTTTTATATGTCTTAGCCATTTCTGTTACTTCCAATAATAAAGTCTTTTGAGCTTCTAAGTTTCGGTAATCGGTAATTGGTGTCCAAACACTATTTAGTGTTACTCCATATCTACCAAAAGGATGGTTTAGCATTGTATAAATGCCATAATTTTTAAAGATATATGTAATCCATTTTGGTTGTATTCCTGCATAAACACGAATTGTGTTTACCCCCATATTTTTAAGTAAAGTCATTTCATCATCTAATGCAAGTTTTATAAACTCATCAGATTGCTGCCATAAACTGTATTCAAAATTTGTTCCAATCGGAAAATAATCCCAATTCATTCCATTAATAATAAAATCTTCTCCATTTACAATTAACTTTATTCCTTGTGCGTTATTTAATACAGTTACTTTATGCTCTTGCTTACAAGAACCTAAAATAAATATAGTAAGTATTAACCCTAAAATAATGTTCTTCATTATTAGATAAATTTATAATTATAAAACTCAGTAAAGATTATTAAAAATAAGGTCAGGAAAGTTTAATAAACCTGACCTTATTATTTAATTCAAATAAAGTTACTATCTATTGAAACACTTTTACGTAATCAATTTCCATTGTATCTTCCGTAAATGCTGGATCAATAGTTCCTCCTAAAGAACCACCCATTGCAACATTTAAGATTAAGAAAAAGTCTGCATTAAAAGGTAAGTTTGCATTATTTGTAAGTTCATAAAACTTAACATCATCCAAGTAAACCTTTATAGCTGTATCTGTCCATTCTAAAGTATAGATATGAAATTCTGATGAAGCATTAGAAATTGCCGTAGTTTCACCATAATCTGCTTTAGAAGCACTTGCAGTATCAAACCAATGACAAGTTGCTAAAGTTGTGTTTTTGTCTGCTCCTGTTTGCTCCATAATATCTATTTCACCAGATTGTGGCCATCCAACAGTTGAAAAATTAGAACCTAACATCCAAATTGCGGGCCAAGTACCTTGTGAAGCTGGTAATTTTGCTTTTACCTCTACTCTACCATAAGTAAATGAGTACAATCCTTGAGATTTTAATCTTGACGAAGTATAATTACCACTTGCGTCTTTTTTTGCAGTAATCTTTAAAGAACCACCTTCAACAATTGCATTTTCAGTTTTGTAATCTTGTAACTCTCCATTACCCCAGCCACCTGCACCAAGGTCATTAGTCCATTTTGTAGCATCAGGAGTACCATCTGTATTAAAATCATCTTCCCATACTAAATTATTATACGTATAGTTGGCACCTTGTGTAGGCTTTGTAGATGTAAATTTATGATACCAAGCAAAACCATCTCCTTTTTGGATGATTCTAACAATTAATTCATCATTGGTAATTGATATTATATCATAAGTACTAGCACCTACTAACCATCCCATAAAACCACCATCAGAAATTTTAAATGTAGTTCCACTATAAGGTGCATTGTTATAAGATCCTTTTGTTGCCGCTAATGATGTAGATGGGCTAAAAGAAACATTCTTTACACCAAACATATCAGTAGCAACTGTTTCATCATGACATGTATCTCCTGTAACACCTAATTCACCTGAATAAGTACCAGGAATAAAAGCAGGACCTACAGTTTGCTCAAAAGTAATTCCATCTGCAGTTCTAGTAAATACAAACTCATTATCATACATACAGCTTTTTTCAGTATCCCAAGCTTTAATACCGTTCCACCAAGCTTCGTATGCAAATTCTCCATTTCCATAATCATCTGTAACTGGTCCTAAACCAACATGAACATCTTTATCTGCTTGCCAATACCACTTTTTACTATCACCAACATTAGCACCACTTAAAAAGTTTTCTGAATCTACATCAGAAAAAGCACTATAAACTTCAATATTAATTGAAGCTGTAGAAGAAGCACCACCAGTTCCATTCGCTTTTACAACTACTGTATAAGTGTTTATACCAGATTTTGATAAAAATTTGTTATCATAAACGCCAGATGGTCCATTTTCTGTATCAACTATACCATCAAAATAATAAACGTAAGAAGAGGCGTCTGATGCTGTAGCTGTAAAATTTACTTTTCCACTACCATCTCCATAAGCTAAAGCAGGATCACTTGTATCTTGCCCAACTATTTCTGCTGTTATTACTATATTTGAAGGAGTTACAATATCTCCGAAACTACTATCATTTTCCTGACACCCATAAAAGGCAATCAACATAGAAAATAATACTATATAAATATTTTTAAAATTTTTCATATTATAAAACTTTATTTATTAATTAGTTAATGCTAATTCATCAAAATAATAGATAGAATCATCACCCGAAACATCCCAATCAAAGAAAATTACAATTCTATCGTATGTAATAGCTGGTGATGCACTAGATATATCAAAAGTTAACTCCTCCCAAGCATTTGCTGTTGTAGTAACTGCGTCTACTTCTACAAATTGAGTATTATCTGCCGAATTTTCTATTTTAAATCTAACAGTAATTCCAGACTTTGGAGAATAGGTTTTAACTACAACTTTACCATAGTTTGCTACATCTAAAGAAGATGGCATATCAAAAAATGCACCTGCCCAAGTTTCTGAACCGTTACTTTTAACAAACTTAGCTACCATACTCGTTGCATTAGCACCAGATGTATCTAAATTTGCAACAATTTCTATTGGAGCCATATTTCCAAAATCTGTAAATGATGGAGCTGTTCCTTCAAAATCTTGAAATAATACTGGAGTTGCACCACCTGCGTCGTTTACTAAGGTTATCTCATCATAATAATACACAGAGTCATCTCCTGAAACATCCCAATCAAAGAAAATTACAATTCTATCATAAGTTATTCCTGGTGATGCACTAGACATATCAAAAGTTAACTCTTCCCATTCATTAGTTTTAGATGTTGTTGCATCAATTTCTACAAACTGCGTATTATCTGCCGAATTTTCTACTTTAAACCTAACAGTAATTCCAGCTTTTGGAGACCATGTTTTAACAGTTATTTTATTATTGTTAGCAAAATCTAACGAAGTAGGAATATCAAAAAACGCACCTGCCCAAGTTTCTGAACCATTTGATTTAACAAATTTAGCTACCATGCTTGTACCATTTAATCCTGATGCATCTGGGTTTGCTACCACTTCTATTGGTGCCATGTTTCCAAAATCTGTAAATGATGGAGCTGTTCCTTCAAAATCTTCTACAATTGAAGATACACTTCCTGTAGGTGCTTTATAAAAATAAAGGTTATCGATAAAAACTGAACCCGAACCTACAAATTTAAATTGATGTAAGTCGTTTACTGATAAACCTTGATCTGTAAAATCTGATACCGGAATGTCTATACTAGTCCAAGCGTCTTTTGTTAAAGCTGATTTTACTAGTTTTTCTCCACTTGCTATACTTATTAAAAAAGTTTCAAGCTCGGTAGCATCTGCAGTCCAAACATCTAAGTGTAAAAACTCCATACTAGAAACATCTTGAGTAGATCCTATTTGAATACCTTGATAATTTAAGTTACTATATTGAATGATTGCATCTCCACTTAAATCAAATGGTGTATAAATAGTAGATTGCCCCCAATTTGGATTAAAGTCAGTACCTGCAACATCTGTATATGTGTCAGAAAAAATAGAGATTACATCCGTTTCATTTCTAGATGGAGCAGCTGCTGCCGAAGCAATAGGTGCCAAAATTTCTGTAACTTCAAATTCTGCTGAATATTCAGTTGTCTCAATAGCTCCACCTTTTGAAATTACTTTAAAAGTATAAGTTCCTGGGTTTGCATATGTATAAGAAATAGACTCGCCATTATTACCAGACATAACTGGTTGAGTAACGCCATCTTCTCCTGAATGAAATTCAAAAGAAACCGCGAAATCTGCTTCTGCAAAAACATTAACTTGCTTTGAGATTGCAGCATCATTATCTATTGTTACAACTAAATTCTCAGGTGCTTTAAAAGAAACTACTAAATCTTGTGTTGCTTCTGCCGTATCCCCATTTGTATTAAAAGCTACTACTTTTATTTGATAAGTACCTTCTGCATATATATGCTGAACATTCGTACCAGATTCTACATTTTCTGGAGTTGTTGTACTATCTCCAAAATATACATCAAATGTAGTTGCACCGTCTGCAGTAGGTGTTATAGTTACCAAACCTGTATTGTCTTGCGTTATATTATAAACTGCAGAAACATTAGAAGGTACTGATACCGTGTCTAGAAAATCTAAACTTCTCTCGTCTGTACAAGCAATTACTACTAAAAGTACAAGTAATGCTTTATAAATTGTTTTTATTTTTTTCATATTTCTATGTATTAATAATTTGAATTTTGTGACCAATTACCCTGAGAAAATTGTATTTCTTCTAATGGAACTGGGAATACTTCATTTTTACCAGAAGTAAAACCTGTAATTTGAGCACCTCTATCTGTTCTTACTAAATCGAAAAATTGATGACCTTCTCCAACTAATTCAACTCTACGTTCATGATAAATTGCACTTGTTAAATTAGAACCAGATGAAGTAACATCATTAGCAACTCCAAAAGCTCTTGCTCTAACTCTATTTAAATATACCTTTGCTAATCCATCATCTGGATTAGAACGTCTATTAAAAGCCTCTGCTGCCATTAATAATACATCTGCAAAACGAATTGCTCTATAATTATTTGGGTTTGTAAGATTTAAATCTCCTGCTGCTTCTGTACTTCTTTTTCTTGGTATATATTTTCTATTGAAAAAACCAGTATGCTCATAACCCGTTGTAAAAGAAGCTCCTGTTGATGCAGACCAAGCGTCTATGTCTAAAATTGCTACGTCTTTACGGTTATCACCAGCTTCAAACTCATCTACTACTTCTTGAGTTGGTACATTAAAACTAAAGCCAGATGTAAATAAATCTCCATCATAACCTCTAACTCCCTGAAAACCTACAGCTACATTACCTTCACTACATTGTAAACAACCAAATCCTGCACCCTGAATATCAGTATACTGAACTTCAAATACAGATTCTACACCGTTTTCACCTGCATCTTCAAATATTGAGTTATAATCTGTTACTAAGTCATAAGGTCCAAAATCGATTACATTTTTAAGTACAGTTGATGCTTCTTGAAATTTATTTTGAAATAAATAAACTTTCCCTAATAAAGCTTCTGCAGAACCTTTTGTTGCCCTACCTACTTGTGGCGCCACATATGTAAGGTTTGCAACTGCATATTTTAAATCTTCTTCTATTAATGCATATACTTCTGCTTTAGGAGATCTTGGTATTGATTTTTCATCACCAAAAACAAAACGGCCTTCTGGTTTAATAGGAATATCTCCAAACCATTTTACCAATTCAAAATTATAATAAGCTCTTAGAAAACGTGCTTCTGCAATTATAACTTCTTTACCTACAAAATCCGTTTTATCTTGAAATTCGATAATATAAGCTGCTCTATTTACACCACCAAACATCCAACTCCATAGATTTTGAAGTTGAGAGTTTACAGGAGAATGCGTCATATCATCTACTTGTTGATACCCTGGTACATCAGTTGCACTTTCTCCACCACATAATGTGTTGTTAGATGCAATTTCTCCTAATAAAACATTTATAAATGTCGATTGTAAAGGATCGTACGCTGCAACTAGTGCATTGTAATAATCTGTTTCTGAATTAAAAAACGATTCAGTATCTATAGCATAGATTTTAGAATTGTCTAAATATTCATCTGCACAAGAGTTTAATAAAAACATGCTTGCTACAAAGATGAATCCTAATTTTATTTTTTGACTATATCTTTTCATCTTTTATTTTTTAAAATTCAACATTTAAACCTAAAATAAATTGTCTTGCAGATGGATAATTACCAGAATCTATACCTGCTCCGATTGCACCACCGTTAATTGTAGGGTCATAACCAGAATACTCTGTTAAAGTAAATACATTATTTACTGTTGTGTATAACCTTAATTTAGATAAACCTACTTTTTCCAAAACATCTGAAGAAAAATTATAACCTACTTGTACATTTTGCATCCTTAAGAAAGAACCGTCTTCTACAAAAAAGTCTGAGAACAATTTATTATTTGTTGCGTCATTTGTTAACCTTGGCACAGAGTTACTTGTTCCTGCTCCTGTCCATCTATCTAAATAATAAGCTGGTTTATTAACATTAGGTAAAAAACGTTCGTAGTTTCTTACAATCTCTTTTCCTAACTCTGAATATAAATAAGTACTAAAGTCCCAATTTTTATATTTTGCTGAAATATTGAATCCCATATAGAAGTCTGCTTGAGGTTTTCCAATGTTAGTTCTATCATCAAAATCTACAACACCATCTCCGTTTACATCTTTATATCTAATATCTCCCGGAGAAGTACTTGCACCAAGACCCGTTTGAGAAGGATGTGCGTCTACTTCTGCTTGAGTTTGGAAAATACCATCTGTTTGTAATCCATAAAAATAACCAATTGGTTGTCCTACTTCCATTCTAGACGGAGGTAAATTACCAATTGCAAAACCACCACCTCTAACAATTGCATCATCTAATACCTCTGTTACATTATTTTTTACATAAGTAACATTGTAAGATAAATTTAACGAAGCATTATCAGATTCATAAGCAGTATAACCAATTGCTAATTCTGCACCCGTATTTTTGGATGTACCAGCATTTACTGTAGGACTTGAACTTCCTGGAGAAGCAATACCTAATAAACCTGAAACTGGAAAATCTTGAATTAATAAATCTTTTCTAGTTTCTTCAAAATAATCTGCAACAACAGTTATTTTATCATCAAGGAAATTAATATCTAAACCAATATCTAATTTTTCAGCTGTTTCCCATGTCGCAATTGCATTTGAAAGTCTTCCTTGAGCTTCACCAGAAACTAAAGCACCATCAAAAACATATTCCGCTTCACCATTTAATAATGATCTATATAAATTATCTCCAACAAGATTACCCAAAGTACCATAACTTGCTCTTAATTTTAAAAAACTAATAGTCTCATTATCTTTTAAGAAATCTTCTTCTGATGCTTTCCAACCTGTAGTAACAGACCAAAAATTATCTATTCTTTGATCTGCAGCAAAAACCGATGCTCCATCTCTTCTTAACAATCCAGAAAATAAATATTTTCCTTTATAATCATACTGCGCTCTTCCAAAATAAGAAGTAAGTCTTACATCTCCATTACCAGTATTTAAACTTCTTTGTAAACTTTGAGAATTTGTTAAACTAATATCTGCAAACTCATAAGAGTTGTTTGGCACATCAAAACCTGTTGTATAAATTCCATCAAATAAATCATTTTGCACACTAGTTCCTAAAGTAAAAGCTGTATTATGATCTTCTCCAAAAGTTTTCTCATATGTTGCAAACGTTTCCCAATTTACCCTTGTAGAAGTTGCTTTAAACTGATAAACAGAACTTTGTGTTTGATTATACACTTTAGAATTACCATAACTTTGAATAGGAGTAAAACTTCTTTGCTTTTCATTATATATTTTATATCCTAAACGAGATGTAACTGTTAAACCATCTATAGGTTTATAGCTTAGCTTAAAATTTCCTTCTAATCCGTTTCCATTATTCTCACCAAAAGTGTTTTTTAATAAAGATAAAGGATTTACAACCTCAATTCCTAAAAAGTTAGTTGCGTCTTCTTCATCAACTCCAAACGTGGGTGCATAATTCAATCCATTAAACAACAACGATCCTGTAAAGCTTTGTGATGCACTTGTATAGTAATTTGCAATTACAGAAAAATTTAATTTATCACTAATATCAACTCCTAAGTTCATTTTGATATTATTTCTAATAAAGTTAGATTTTTCTTTTGCAATAATACCATCTTGTTCAGTACGTGAAGCACTAATAAAGTATCTCACATTCTCTCCACCACCAGATAAACTAATATTATGATTTATTAAAAAAGCATCATTAAATAATTCATCTTGCCAATCTGTACCTCTACCTAAAGAGTTTACATTAGTAAAAGGTAATGATTGACCACTTGCAGAATAAGCCTCATTTAAAACTAAAGCATACTCTGTAGCATTAAGATAATCTAACTTACGCGTTGTTTGCTGTATTGCAGCATATGTATCATACTTAACTGTTGGTGCTTTGTTCTTTTTACCAATTTTTGTAGTAACTAAAACAACACCGTTTGCACCTTTGATACCATAAATAGCAGCTTGTGCATCTTTTAAAACAGTAATCGACTCAATATCATTAGGGTTGATACTATTTAAATCTCCTTCATAACCATCTACAATAGTTAAAGGTTGATTATTAGTATTAGAACTAACACCTCTAATTAAAATATTCGCTTTTGCTCCTGGCGCTCCAGAAGATAAATTTACTGCGACTCCAGAAGTAGTACCTTGTAATGCAGTTGTTGCATCTATAGGTTTTAAAGCTTCTAAAGTTTTTTCTCCTACTAAAGAGACAGATCCCGTAACATCCTTTCTCTTTTGTTTCCCATAACCTACAACTACAATTTCATCTAAAGATTCTGCAGATTCTTCTAAAGAGACATTAATCTCAGCTGAATTTACAACAACTTCTTTAGGATTCATACCTAAATAATTAAATACTAAAACAGATCCTTTTTTTACGTTTGATAAGTTATAAACTCCGTCAAAATCAGTTTCACTACCTATTGTAGTCCCCTTAATAACAACACTAACTCCTGGTAAAGTATCACCGGTAGTTGCGTCTTTTACAACTCCTTTTACATTTAACGTTTGCGCTGTTAAGCAAAAACTGATAAACATAAATAGTAGTAATGTAATCTTTTTTCTCATAAATTATGTTTTAATTAATAATACCGTAAAACTAAGGCACATTTTTTATTAAATCACTAAAAAGAACCTCAACAAAAAACATACATAACAATAAAAAAGCCACAAAGCCTTATATACACTAATGTTAGAGAAGTGTTAAAGTTATTTCTTTAAAACCACTAAAAGTAAATGTTGTGGTGCTGTATGGGTGTTTTTATAGCTTGTTGTAGCGTTTATATTTCTAAAATATAACTTGTTAAGTTCTCGTCGTGCGGTAGATTCATTTTTTTTCTTAATCTATAACGTTTTACTTCTACACTTCTGGGAGAAATATTTAATAAAGGTGCAATTTCTTTAGAAGATAAGTTTAACCTAAGATATGCACATAACCTTAAATCGTTTGGAGTTAATTCTGGGTGTTTAGATTTTATTTTCTTCAAGAATTTTTTATCAGCGTTATTAAATGCTTCTTGAAACATTTTCCAATCATCTGTATTGTTTAGATTCTTATCAATTATTTTAACAACATTGGCTAAACTTTGGTTTCCTCCTACAGATAATTCATTTTTTATAGAACTTAAAAACTCATTCTTTTTAATAATACTCATAGTAGACGTTGCTAGCTCTCTATTTTTACTAGCAATATCACTTCTTAATTTATCATTATTAAGCTTAATTATCTTTTGAGAACTCTCCAATTCTTTTAATTCTAATTCTTTTTGTGCTTTCTCTAATAACTTTTCTCTTTGATTTCTATAATATCTTCTATGTAAAACATTAGTTACATAACCTACAATTAAAAAACTAAGTATATACACAACAACCATTAAGTTACTTATGTACCAAGGTTTAGCTATCTCAAAAGAGTATTCTGCTATATTACTACTTAACTTATTATCAATCGTTGCTCTTACTTTAAAGGTATAATCACCAAAAGATAAATTCTTAAATAGAAGCGAGTTAGAGCTAGAAAACTGACTCCATTTTTCATTAAGACCTACTAATTGATACTGATACTTAACCAATGAAGTACTATTGTAATTAGGAACACTATAAAAGAATTCTAAATTATTTTCATTACTATTAAATAAAGCTTTTTTTGACAAACTCATTTCATTAGAACTACTATCTAATATATTATTATATACTTTATTTATACTTACCTTAAAAGTGTTTGGCGCTTTTATATTATTTAAATCGATTACTAAATATCCATCCGTTGTACCTATTAAATATTTTTTATCTTTTAAGTGCACTATATTTTCAAAACCCGATGCTCCTTTATGAGAAGAACCAATAATTGGTATAATTTCTAAATCTGGCTTGTTGCTTAATTTTCCCGGAGTAAAATAACGTATATCATCTTTGGTAAATGACCATAATCTATTATTTTCTTTATCAAACAATAATTTTGCAGAAAGAAATTTATTTTTAGGAATTAATCTACTGTAAACTGAGTCTAATTTAAAAACATCTTTGTCTTCTAGATACTTATAAACACCTTTCTTACTTGAATAAAAGATAAAATCTTGGTATTTAACTAAGCTAGAATGAATACCTTTTTCTACAGAAGCGTCTTTTTTTAATTTTAAAACTTTGGTAAACTTTTTATCTACTTCTAATTTAAAAACCCCTTTATACTCATGGTTTACAAAAATTTTATTTCCGTTTGTTAAAACAAAGTATCTACTTGAGTTAGAAAAACCTTCAATTTTATTTTTTAATTTCCATTTTTCGCCTTCTTTAGTAAGTACATATAAACCATCATAACCACCTTGAATTAAAGTAGAATCATTTATCTTCTTAACACCCCAAGCGCCTGTAGAATTACTTATTAATTGAGCTTTATTATCAATGATTATAAACATACCAGAATTATGGCTACAAAAAAGAGAGTTATCAATTGTTTGTAAGTTCCAAACTTGACCTTGTGTGTTTTTTATAAATTTAAAAACATCTTCGGAGTTATTTTTTCTGTAATATAATCCTTGATTAGTACCTAAATATAAATTTCCATTAAACACTTTTGAAGCATAAATTGTCCCCCAAAAATTACTCTTTTTTTCAAATAACTTAAAAGGAGAAGCTAAACTAATTGTATTTATACCATTATCTAAACCCAACCAAACATTATTATCTACGTCTTCAAAAGTACTTAAAACAGTATTATTACTTAACCCTAAACTTTGCGTAATTTGATTATCTAATACTCCATCGTTTGTTAAAAAGATTAAGCCGCTAGAAATTGTACCTAAAACAATATTTCCGTTTACTAACTCCTTTGCACTATAAACTGTTTTGTTTGTCAAAAAATTATCAGAAGGAATTCCCCAAGGTATTAAGTTATTATCTTCGATAAAATAAAACCCTTTTTTCTGAGTTAAAACCAATAATTTATTGTCCTTTTTTAAAATTTCTACAACAATATTATCTTTTAAAATTTCATGGTCAGAAATTAGTTTTGGTACTCCATTTTCAATTCTAAAAACACCTTTTTTGTTTTCTTGAAAATAAATAACACCATCAACCTTAGATAACTTATGAATTCTATAATCTGAATTAATAATTTTTACTTGATCTTTTTCTAAGTTATATAAATAAATTCTTTCTAAAGATTTAAAAACCATCCAACCATCAAGTTCTTCAATTTCCCAAACCTGCTCATCCTCTAACATTTTAATGTTTTTTGCCTTTACGATAGAAGAATACTCTAAATTACCTAAATCATTTTTTTTCCAAAAACCAAAATCCATATAAAAACCAGTATACACCTTATCTTTAAAGCTTTTTACAGAGCGCATAATAGTTTCATTTGGAGTAGGATACAATTGCCAAAAAGCTCCATTATATTCCAATAAACCTTCGTTATTAGCAACATAAATAAACTTATTTTCTCCTTGAGTTATATCCCAATTTTGATTTTCTGCGCCATAGTCTTCTGTTGTAAAGACACTTACTGGCGGAATTTCTTGAGAAAAAATTGAAATTGTAAATAGACAGAAAATAAATATTGATAAACTGTGAAGAAAATTTATACGCATATACAGTAATGTTTGGTTAACAATATAATGCAAATAACTTAAAATTAACAAATTAAACTTAACTTGTATAGTAAAAACTGAAGTAAACTAAATACAAATAACTTCATAAAAACTTTACTTTTAAGGTTTTAACACTCGTAAAAGAATCTTAACAAAATTAAATATTAATGAATTTTAGTTTTTTAAACTCTTAAACAAATAAGTAAATTGTACCCTATTTTAATCTATTATATACTTTAAAGTATATATAACAACAAGGTTATCTAATAACTTTGATTGATAAACAATTTAATATAAAGACAAAAAAGAAAGAATTTTATAATAATCCTTTTATTTTCTCAACTGTAATATCTACCTCTTCTTTTGTTGTAAACTTAGAAAAAGAGAAACGTATAGAAGTTTTATCTACTTCTGTATCTTTAAGAATCTCTGCTAATACATGAGAACCTATATTACTTCCACTTTGACAAGCAGATCCGCCTGAAACAGCAATACCTAACATATCTAAACTAAATAATAACATGTTATTATTTATGGAAAAACGTGCATTTAAAATAGTATAACTACTTCTGTTTAAATCCGCTGACAACCCATTAAATAAAATACCTTTTGATAAAGCTTCTAATTCAGATATAAAATATTGCTTAATGTTTTTAATATAATCTTTATCTTTCTTTAAATTTTCGAATGCAATTTCTAAAGCTTTCTCCATTCCTAAAATAGAATGCACATTTTCTGTACTAGACCTTGCTCCTCTTTCTTGTTCACCACCATAAAACATTGGCAAAACCCCAAAACCTTTTTTAAAATAAGCAAAACCAACTCCTTTTGGTCCATGAAACTTATGTGCACTTGCAGTAATAAAATCTATAGGTGTTTTTTGCAAATCTAAATTGTAATGACCAATTGCTTGTACAGTATCAGAATGAAAAAGAGATTTATAATTCTTGCACAAAGCAGTAATTTTATCAGCTTCTAAAATATTACCAATTTCATTATTAATATACATTAAACTCACTAAAGTTTTCTCATCAGAATTTAACAACAAATTCTCTAAATTTTCTAAATCTACATTTCCAAATTCATCAACATTTACATAATCAATAGTAATATTATAAGTTCTTTCTAAAAACTCACAAGTATGTAAAACTGCATGATGCTCAATTTTTGATGTTATAATTCTTTGAACACCTAAATTTAAAACAGCGTTGTTAAGTATTAAATTGTCTGCTTCTGTTCCGCCAGCAGTAAAAACAATATCACTTGCAGAAACATTAAAATGTTTGGCTATATTTTTTCTTGCAGTTTCTACAGCAGATTTAGCCTTTCTACCAAATTGATGTGTAGAAGAAGGATTACCAAAGTTTTCTTGCATAGAAATATGCATTAACTCTAAAACTTCTACATCTATTTTTGTTGTAGCTGCATTGTCTAAATAAATAGCTTTCATAAATTAAAAATACAATTAATTTGGGTTTTGAAAAACATAAACTTCTGTAGCTCCTAAACCATATTTTTTATAAGAAGCATCGTAATATTTTACAGGGTAATTATTTAATAAATAATGTAATTCAGATTTTAAAACTCCTTCTCCTACTCCATGAATAAACACAATTTTAGGAATTCTTTTGTTGATAGCATATTCAATCTTTCGTTTTGCGGTATCCATTTGTAGATTTAACATGTCGTAATTATCTAAACCTCTAGTAGATTTTATCAACTTATTTATATGCAAATCAACTTCTAAAACAACTTCATTCTTTTCTTTAGTAAATAAGCTTTTTTTAAGAGGTGCAGCAGTAATTTTTTCTTTTAAAAGTGAGTTATTTATATCTGAATACTTCGTTAATTCATGTTGCTCTTTATCAATTTTAACAAGTTCCGATTTCGTAAAATTAAAAATCATTCCATCAGAAGATTTAACAGAAATAACATCTCCATTAACATTAGCAACAACACCTTTTAAAACATCATCTAAAACAGCTACTTTATCACCAATTTCTAAACGCATTCTTAACTTTATTTTAATTTACAAAAGTACTTTATTTACTTAACTTGCAAAAAAATATCGCCATGAATAAGACTTCAACAATTTCTACAACATTTTTTTTTGAAAGTGCTTATAATAAAACATTTTTAACAAATGAAAGAAAAAATATTTTATTAAAAATTGTGAATTCAATCGCAAGCGAATATTCGAAAACAGGAATTGTGAATCTTACTTTTATTTGCACACATAACTCTAGAAGAAGTCAATTAGGCCAAGTATGGAGTTTTTTTGCTGCGTCATATTTTAATTTAAATATAAATGCTTTTTCTGGAGGAACTGAAGTTACATCATTTTATAGAAACACGATTAAAACGTTACAGAAGGTTGGATTTAATTTTCATTTAACAGATTTTTCTCATCAAAACCCTAAATATCAAATTTCTTTTAATGGCTATAAAAAATCAATTTTAGGCTTTTCTAAACTATATAGTAATTCTATAAATATAGAACCTTTTATGGCGATTACTACTTGTAATAATGCCGACAAAAACTGCCCATATATACCAACAGCTAGTCATCGTTTTCATTTACCTTTTGTAGATCCAAAACACGCAGATAAAACAAATAAACAAGAAGAAACCTACTTACAAACTAGCAAACAGATTGCTTCAGAAATTTATTTTATCTTTTCTGAAGTAAAAAAAATAGTATCTTAAAAATAGCACTTATTATGCCTTAACCATCTTGTATTTCTTAAAATACTAAAATCTACGTGTAAAATAAATTCATGGGTATTAAAATTACCAATTGCAGTATTTATTTTATAATCGTAAGCATAACCAATTCTATATTTTTCTTTAATTACTAGAGAAAACAAAGCACTCATAGAATCGTTAAAACGATAAGAGATACCTGCTTCTATTTTTTCTTTGAACAATATATTTGCATTCACATCAACAGAAATTGGTGAATTTGTGGTATACCTAATCATTGTAGTTGGTTTAAATGAAAAATTTTCAGATAACTCAAACAAATAACCTGATGATAAAAATATATTCTGGTTTTTTGCAATACTAGTATTAAAATTGTTTTGAATATAAAATTGTGGACTTTCTAAAACATAAGGCAAAGACAAACCAAAATAAAAATTTTTATTATAAAATAAAGCTCCAAAACCAACATTAAAAAATTGCCCAGAAGCAGAAGCATACACGTCATTATCTGGTGTTATAGCACTCGAAAATTTGTTATTAAAAAAATGAATTCCTCCTTTTAAACCAAATGCTAACCTACTATATCTAGAGGTTATAATAGTATAAGAAGCATCTAAATTTACATTCGTAGATTCAGAAAACCCAATTTTATCTTGAATGATGGTTGTACCTAATGCAAGACCTCTACTAGTTCTAGCATTTAATGAAAAAGTTTTTGTGGTTGGCGCTCCTTCCACTCCTATCCATTGATCTCTAGATAAAAGAGAAATACTTAAATCTGATCTATAACCAACAAAAGCAGGATTTACAACTTGCATATTATACAAATACTGTGTGTAATTTGGTAGTTGTTGCGCAGCAATTTTAAAACTAAAAAAGCAACTTGCAAAAACTAACATTACATAGTTTTTGAAGTGTATAATACGCTTTCTATTTTTAGTTTTTTGTATCATCTAATTAATTGAATAAATGATGTTTTTGGCTTTTTTACACCATCATTATACTCTAAAGTATAGTAATAAACCCCAACAGGTGATGGTTTTCCATTAAAACTTCCATCCCACCAAATTGGATTTAAACGCCCATTATTACTATGACTATACACCTTATTTCCTTGACGATTAAAAATCTCGATTTTAAAATTTGGGTAATCTTCTACAATTCCAGATATTTTAAATGTGTCACTTTTACCATCTGAATTTGGTGAAAATAAATTGGGATAATCATCATCAGTAATAGTCCCAATTCCAAAGGGAATAGATGTGTTTGAAGTGATCAATAAGTTTACCATTGCTCGCAAATTAAAAGTTTCTATACTTTCATTTAATCGATCATTAATAGTAGTAATTGACTGTGAAATACTTGAAGTTAATGCAGGTATTTCTGTTGTCATTGAAATTGCATTATAATCTAGATTTCCAGAGGTTGAAATATCTGTAGTTTCTAACAAAAAGCTAATAGGCAAATAATTTTGCATTAACTCATTATTTGCATTTAATAATTGAACTACAAAAACCAAACCTCCACCTTCTTCTACTGTTTCATTAGAAATTGAAATAAGCGGATTTGGATCTACATCTATAATTGTTGCCGTTTTTTGTAAATCTTCTAAACCTGTATTTCCTGTTGATAAAACTGTACCTGTAACATTCAGTGTTTCTTCATCTAATTCATTTAGGTTGTCTAAAAAAGTAGGAATACTAAATAAAATTTCTGTATTTACATTATTAGGATCTATTGTACCTGATATCGTAAAAACATCAGAAACTGTTTGATAATCTAGAGATTGAATTGCTAAATCATCACTAGTTTTTATTTCTACTTCTATAGGTATTGATGATGGATTTGAAAGTGTTATTGTATGATTCAATCCAAAACCTTCTTCAATTCTAGAATTATTCATAGAAATTGATGGAGCATTATCATTGTCTAAAATTGTTCCAATACTAATGGTTTCTGTATTTATTGTGTTGTTTGATGTTACAGAACCTGTTAACGTAAAAAGTTCACTTCTTTCAAATATATTGTCTTCTATGGATGAGATTGCAAATGTTTCATTTACTGTATTTGCAGGAATTGTAAATGTAAAATTTGATATAGCTGAGTAATCAAAAGGTGAATTCGCTACATCATAAATATCAGTAGTTGTTGTACCGTTTGATGATGTAAAACTAAATATTATAGGTGTTAAACTTTCTATTGAAATTGAGTTGTTATTTTTTGTAACAAGATTGATGTTGAATATTAAATCACTTCCCTCTGTTGCAGATGCATTTTCTATAATTACAAGAATTGCAATAATTTCTCTCCAATCTCTTTCAGGGTTGTCTACATTGTCAACATTTGGAAAACTTAATGGAGTTTGATTGTTTGTAGGATTTATTAAACTATTATTCGTATCAAAAGCATCATCTAAACCATCATTATCTGAATCTATATTAGAAATCAAAGTTTCTGCAATCCCGTCACTATTTGTATCCCAAGCTTCTACAACATCATCTCTAATATCATTGTCAGAATTAACATCTATATAATCAAAAATTAAATCACCATCAGTATCAATCGGTAAAATTCCATTAGGATATGATGTGTCTATTCCTGATTCTGAAAACACATTACTAAGTGTACTATAATCACTGGTTGTTTGTGCTTCTTTATTATCAACAATTCCATCATTATCAGAATCAATATCAAGATAATTTAGGTTGCTATCTGAATCTGAGTTTGGCAACGTATAATTAATTATTGCAGTTGAAGTATCATCAGTTTCTAGGGTGTTTTCTAATCCATTATCTCCAACAATTGTATTTGTACCTCCATTTGAATCAGTGTCTAAAGAACTATTTCCTGCTTCGACAATGTCTAAAACACCATCATTATCACTGTCTAAATCTAGGTGATTTGCAACTCCATCATTATCAAAATCAAACACATCTACTACTCCATCTAAATTTACATCATCCCCAAAATCTACGTCTCTATAATTGGGTATCAAATCTGCATCATCATCATCTAAAGGGTTTAATCCATTACTTTCTAACACATCTGGAATCGTATCATTATCATCATCTAAATCAATATTATTAATAACACCATCATTATCTGAATCTGTAGAAATATCAATATCTATAGTAGCAGTACTTGTTAATACATTTAAAGGATCACCAGACGTAAAAGTCACAGTATTAGTATCAGCACATGGCTCACTTAAAACAACCGAAAACTGAATTATAATACTTTCATTTGCTCCTAAAATCCCTGAAGAACCATCAAATAGATTTATATCTGTTGTACCATTAAAATTTGAGTTTAAAACAGGATTTGAAACTGCTGTTGAACTCTCTATAATTGGTGATTGTAAAGATATTATGTTGCCTGCACACAACGTATTTAAATCATCTTGTACTTGCAAGTTTCTTAATTGTACAGATTCACTTGTATTTTCTATTGTAATTTGAAAAGTTAACTCTTCATGTTCTAAAACACCGTTTGGACTTGTTTCAGTATCTGAAATTGAGTTATTTATACTTGAAGAAGAAGTGTATAAAAAACGCATACTAGATGTTGTGCAAATACATTGGTTACTTGATGAAATAGCATTTGTATCAGAATCAGTCCTGTAGTATCTATCTATATGATTTCCTAAACTATCAGACCAGGTATTAAAAGAATATCTCCTTTTGCTTGATGCTGTTGTTTCATCAAAACCATCTAAATTTCCTTGAGTTAATGATGTAGTAATTTGATAGAAGTAATTATAAGATTCAGAATTATAAGGACTAATTTCATAAAACAATTCTAGTATCACTTTTTCTCCTGATTCTAAAGAATTGTTAGGCAACAATAAATTGGTTTCTATATCTCCATCATAAGCAGTATTAACATTAACGGGTGGCCCAGAAACTTGGTCAATTCTTATTTCATTAAAAAAAATACCATTATCTAAAAAACTACCTAAACCCATATTAAAATTTACATTAGTTGCAGTAGCTGAACCTTCATTTGTTATGATTACTCTGTTATGATAATCATAAGTCCCATCAGGATTTATTGTTCCTAAAGGATCAAGAGCATCATTAAATTCGGGTACATATAAGCCAGCTGTAACTATAGCTTCTGTGGTATGAAAATCTGTAATTGTATCACTTTCAGATGGATTTCCACTACTTGAAGTTGCATTAATTGCTGTGGTAAAGTCTATACCTGAACCTGAAGGAGTAGGATTTGGTCTACCATTACAAAAAGGATCTACAACAACACAAAAAACCAAGGTTAAACTTTGTCTTGGGTATAATATTAAGTTATCTACTGCATTTGTATTGAATACTGATGAAGAGGTTGCATTACTAAAATCGTTATTTAAAGCATCATTATTAAACTCTCTTGGATATTCTCCATTGTTCTGAAAATTTTCTGTAAATGAATTATTATATACATTCAAATCGTCAATACGAATAACACATCCATTTCCAAAAGCAGCTTGCAAATCACTTGTTATATCAATGTTTCTAATTAAACTAGGTTCATGATAACTTTTAGCATTACTTCTATTTCTAAAAACAGCAGCGTATCTAATTTTATATTCACCATCAGATGTAAATCCTTGATTACAACTTGATAAAAATCTTAATTCCAATAAGTTTTCTGTAGGCTCTACAGATATAAATAAATTTGCGGTGTTTGTAAAAGCACCATCAGTAATGGTATAACTAATTTCTGGTAATTCTCCTGTAAAATTAGTGGTAGGTTCAAGAATATAACTCCCATCTTGATTTAATGTAAAATCTCCTTGGGGCAAATTAACTATTTGACCTGCATTATATAGTATTCCTTCAATAGAGAATTCTGTAACTGTAATAATATCTTCATTGATATCTGAATCATTATCCATTACTCCAGGAGCAGTAACACTTAACGTAGCATTTTCATCTGCCGTATCATAAACATCATTAGCAACTGGTGCTGTTGGTGGATGAATTACTGTAATACTTAAATTTGCTGAACTTGTAAAAGCACCATCTGTAATAGTGTAATTTATTGTTGATACATTTCCTACAAAATTTGAATTGGGCACAAAAGAATAACTTCCATCTGCTGCAATACGAATACTTCCTTGACCAAAAACAGCTGTTTCACCTGTATTAAATGTAGATCCATTTACAACAAATTCAGTTACGCTTAAAACATCATCATTAATATCTGTATCATTTGACAATAATCCAGGTGCGTCTTCATTTAGAGCAGTATTTACAAAGATTGTAGTGTTTTCATCATTAGCAACTGGTGCTGTTGGTGGATGAATTACTGTAATACTTAAATTTGCTGAACCTGTAAAAGTACCATCTGTAATAGTGTAATTTATTGTTGATACATTTCCTACAAAATTTGAATTGGGCACAAAAGAATAACCTCCATCTGCTGTAATACGAATACTTCCTTGACCAAAAACAGCTGTTTCACCTGTATTAAATGTAGATCCATTTACAGCAAATTCAGTTACCCTTAAAACATCACCATTAATATCTATATCATTTGACAATAAACCAGGAGCAACTTCATTTAAAGGCGTATTAATAAAAGCACTAACACTATCATTATTAGCACTAGGTGCATCTTGAGCTTTTAGTATTTGTGTTGATAATAAGAATAAGAAAAGTATTTTAAAATACTTAAACATTTGGGGGCATCATTAAAACTCTTTAATTTAAATTAAATTTTCAATTCCTTATCGTAAGGAATACTATTTAAAATGTGATTAATTACATTAACACGTGCTTCTGTTTTTCTATTTGCACGTATAATTTTCCATGGTGAACTCTCTTTGTTTGTTCTTTCAAACATTGCTTTTTTATAAACGGTATATTGCTCCCATAAAGCTTGAGCCTTTTCATCTAACTTTGTCATTTTCCATTGCTTTAATGGATCACTTTTAATATCTGCAAAGCGTTTTGCCTGTTCCTTCTTAGAAATAGACATATATATTTTAACCAAATGAATCCCAGACTCTAAAATCATTCTTTCAAAATCATTTACTTGATTCATAAAAACCTCATATTCATTTGGTGTACAAAAACCATTAACAGGTTCTATTACAGCTCTATTATACCAGCTCCTATCAAAAAAAACAATTTCTCCTGCTTTTGGAAATTGTTCAACATAACGTTGAAAATACCATTGAGAACGCTCATCTTCAGATGGTTTTGACAATGCTACAATACGCATATGCCTTGGATTAATACGCTCTGTAACCCTTCTTATTGCACCACCTTTTCCTGCAGCATCTCTTCCTTCAAAAACAACTATTACACGTTCATTATTATTAATTGCCCATGTTTGAAATCTTATTAATTCTGTCTGTAATTTTTCTAGTTTTTTTTCATAATCTACATACCTTATAGCTCTTTCTAGATTTAAAGGTTCTTTAGATAATAACGCCAACATCCCTTTTTTAGAGTTCAGTTTTTTTACATCAGATTCTGTTAATTTCTTATTCATTACTTAATCTATTTCTTTATTAATTGAACGGTAATAACGCATAACAACATTCGGGTCTGGATTTACCATTGTACCTGCTTCAGACTTACCTTCATAATCAAACTGCGATAAAACATGCCTTATAGCTTCTAACCTAGCCACTTTTTTATTATTGGTTTTTATAATCATCCAAGGACTATAAGAGGTATGTGTTTTAGAATACATTTCAGATTTATAGTGCGTGTATTTATCCCATAAATTTTGGCCTTGACGATCTACAGGGCTAAATTTCCATCTTTTTAATGGATCCTCTTTTCTACCCTCAAACCGTTTTAATTGCTCATCTTTAGTAATTGATAACCAAAATTTAATAATAACAACACCATCTTCATACATCATATGCTCAAACTCTGGCACTTGCAATAAAAAATCTTTATACTGCCTGTCTGAACAAAACCCCATTACCGGTTCTACCACTGCTCTATTATACCAACTTCTATCAAAAAAAACAATTTCTCCTGGATTTGGTAGCTCTTTAATATATCTTTGAAAATACCATTGTCCTTTTTCTACATCTGTAGGTTTATTTAACGCTACTAACCTACTAGAACGAGGATTTAAATGCTCCATAAATCTACGAATATTACCACCTTTACCAGCAGCATCTCTTCCTTCGAAAATAATAGCAACTCTTTTCTTTTGGCTAGATACATAACGCTGTAGTTTTACAAGTTCTATTTGTAGTAAACGCAACTCGTTATTATATGAAAGTGTCTTTTTAACTTTACTAAAAGAAATACTTTTTTCTTCTAAAAGAGTACGCAAATCTTCGTTACTAGTTAAACTTTCAAAATCTTCTGCAGATAAGGTTTCTTTCTTATTCATGTATTTAATTTGATTTGCCTAAAATAAAACCTTTTTTTGATAAATCTTAGAAAAAAATATCATTTTAAATTAGTTCATTTATATTTGTACGTTATGAAATTTAAATTAAGCTTATTCCTTTTCTTTATTAGCACTTACCTTCTTTCTCAGGATAAATTCTCTAAAGAGTTTAGCTTTGTGAGTGATAATGATTTATATGTTTCTACTTTTAAAGACAGCTACTATACTAACGGATTATTTTTAAGCTTTAAATACCTTTCTAATTCTAAGAATGAAAAACTAGAAAAAAAAGTTTTAGAATGGAAAATAGGCCATGAAATGTTTACCCCTTACAAATCTATAGTACAAGACATTACACAACATGATAGACCTTTTGCTGGATATCTATTTGGCAGTTTTAGTATAAACAGAATTTTCAAAAATAATAAGACATTTAAAACAGAATTTCAGTTAGGTGTAATTGGACCGAGTGCTTTTAGTAAAGAATTACAAAATTTTATTCATAATATTTATGGCTTTAATAAAGCAGTTGGCTGGGAACATCAAATTAAAAATGCTCTTGGTTTAAATTTTAACACAGAGTACAATGCACTTTTAACTAAAAACAATGCTACTAATTTTGATGTAACTTGGGTTAACAGTGCTAAAATAGGTACAGTTTACACAAATTTTTCTTCTGGTTTTTATGCTAGAATTGGTTTTAAGCCACTACAAAAAATTATAAATTCAATTGCATTTGGTACAAACTTAAATAACGAAAAGACAAGTTATAAAAGAGAAATAGAGAGTTTTTTATACTTAAAACCTACATTAAGATATGCTCTTTATGACGCTACATTACAAGGTAGTTTTCTAAACAAAAATAGTGAAGTTACTAAAGAATTAATTCCCTTAATTTTTAACTTAGAAGTTGGCTTAAAATTTACTGCCAATCAATTTAATTTTGGTTACACTTTTAACTACAACACCAATAAAACCAAAGATTTAAGATTTAACAACGGACATAAATACGGAACAATTACTATTAATTACTTAATGAATTAATCAATAAAAAAATCGTCTTTAAAACCTATTAAATATAACTTTTCTTGCGCTCTAGTCATTGCAGTATATAACCATCTAAAATATTCTTTAGACACACCTTCAGGTAAATAAGGCTGTTCTATAAAAACTGTACTCCATTGTCCTCCTTGAGATTTATGACAAGTCATTGCATATGAAAACTTAACTTGTAAAGAATTGAAATATTTATTTTTCTTAATCGCTAAAAACTGCTTGTATTTAGATTTTTCATGAGCATAATCCTCTTTTACTGCTTGATATAATTTATTAGACTCTTCATATGTTAAAGAAGGACTTTCACTCGTTAAAGTATCTAATAGTAAAACTGTTTCAAAAGGTTGCATTTCTGGATAGTCGATCATTCTTAATTCTA
The DNA here is from genome assembly GCA_905480405.1 of uncultured Polaribacter sp. Taxonomy (GTDB): domain Bacteria; phylum Bacteroidota; class Bacteroidia; order Flavobacteriales; family Flavobacteriaceae; genus Polaribacter. The sequence continues at coordinate 35,808 of CAJQQH010000001.1, forward strand.
CTTCTGCAAACTTAAAACCATACAATTCTTTAATTGAGAATATTTTTAAAACTTCGCAAATATCACCATTAGCAATAAAACCAGCTGCTGAAGATTCTTTTAACCAGAAATAATTATTTTTAACAATCATTACAAAATCACCAGCAGAAATTTCGTTTTCTTGTCCACGAATTTGCATTCTTATTTGTTGATTATACTGATTTGCTCTTTTATTTGAACGAACAATAAAGGCGGTATCTTCTACACCTCCTCTATCATATGCAGTAACAAGTGCATCTTCAATATCATAACCATCTTCTAATCGTTTTATATCAGGAAATTTTAAATCGAATTTAAAATCTTTTCCCTCATTTTGTATCAACCTTCTTAATTGAGTTGCATTTGCTAAAATACCAGAGCTTTCATGTTGTCGCATTACTTCATCTAACTCAATTTCTGTTACATTTTTATGATAATCATAAGTTAATGTATCTGCTTCTAAAGCAGGACTAACATCTAATTTAACAGGTGGTAATTGTGCCGTATCACCAATAAATACTAATTTACATTGATGTCCTGCATATACATAAGACAATAGATCGTCTAACAAAGAACTAGATTCAAACAACTTTTGATTCTGTCTACCATCAGGAATCATAGAAGCTTCATCAACTATAAAAACAGTATTTCTATGCTTATTTGGCTGTAAAACAAAATCTACAGATCCGTTTGTCTGTTTTTTAGGAAAATAAATTTTTTTATGTATTGTAAACGCAGGCCTTTTAGAATAAACTGCAATTACTTTAGCGGCTCTTCCTGTTGGTGCTAATAATACAGCCTTTTTACCAGCTAAAGAAAGTGAATTAACAAACGTACTTATAGTCGTAGTCTTACCTGTACCTGCATACCCTTTTAATAAAAATAAAGTATCTTTTTCTTCATTAAAAATAAAAATACTCAATAAATTTAATAATTGGCTTTGTTTTTGGGTAGGAATATGCGGAAACTTCTTTTGAAGTTCTTTGTAAAAATTAACAGGTATTTTTATCATAAGTAAATTAAAGTATCAAAGATACTGCGAATTGTAAATAAAAATTTTTATCATTGTAAAAATATTGTAAATTTGCGATAACACTATTAAAAAAAAACAAATTAAAAATGAATTTATTACTAATGATTTTAGGAGCTGTGTTAGCATCAGTTCTTGTAGCTTTTATTATAGTTAAATATTTACCATTAAAATTAAGATGGATTCCTTCTATTTTATTATTGGTTTTAGCAATATTTTTAGGTTCAAAAATTTATAATGGGATTATGGAACCTATAAAATTCAGCAAAGAGAAAGTTGAAAAATATGCTCCAGTAATACAAAGCTTAAAAATTATTAGAGATGCTGAGTTAAAATATTTTGAAGCTAACGGTAAATACACAAAAAACAAAGCTGGTTTAATCCAATTTATTGATACTGCCCAATTAGCATTAACAGAAACTAAAACTATTGTAGAAAAAGTTAATAAAGGTGGTGGTATTATTGTAGATGAAGAAAAAAGAGTTACAGATACTATTGGTTACGAACCTGTTTTAAAGTACTTTAAAGATAGAGATTATAAAAACATGTTTAAAGTACCTGGTGTACAGGGTAAAGAATTTGAAGTTGAAGTTGGCGAAGTTGCTAAAGTACAAGGTTTATTAGTACCTACTTTTATGGCACAAACAGCTAAAAAAGAAATTTTAGCAGGTATGAATGAATCTTTAGTGAAGATTGAATTAGAAGCTATGGAAACAGATCAAATTAAAGGAGAATATATTTCTGTAGGCTCTTTAGATGAAGTTACTACTGGTGGAAACTGGCCTCCTTCTTATGACAAAAAAGACAGTGCAAAAAAAGAATAACAATACTTCTTTAGAGAAAACAAAAGATATAGAATTATCCATCCAATTTAGTTTGGATGGATTTTCTTTTTGTGTTTTAAATTCAGTTACTAAAAAGAATATTCATTTTAAAGAATATCTATTTGAAGAAACTAAAGAAACACCAGAAGAACTATTAAGTAAAATTGAGCTTCTTTTTAAAAATGATTCTAATTTACAATTAGAATATTCTTCTGTTACTGCAATACATCAAAACGACTTATCATCTCTTGTACCAGCAAAGTTTTTTGATAAAAAATCGTTATCTGGCTATTTAAACTTTAATATTAAAACTTTAAAGACCGATTTTATTACTTTTGATGATATCACAAACCTTGATGCTAAAACAGTTTATGTACCTTACGTTAATATAAACAACTTCTTGTTTCAAAATTTTGGCGAATTCAATTTTAAACATCATAGTACAGTTCTTTTAGAAAAACTTTTAACAATAGACGGTTCTAATGAGAAACGCATGTATGTTAATGTTTATAAAAATACTTTTGATATTGTAATTTTAGAAAACAAGAAACTAATTTTCTATAACACTTTCTCATATCATACAAAAGAAGATTTTATTTACTACATCTTATTTACAGCAGAACAGTGCCAATTAAAAACAGAAGAATTTAAACTGTTTTTTATGGGAAAAATTGATGTAAAATCAGATATATATAAAATTGCTTACACATATATTAAAAACATTTTTTTCTTAAAAAGTAAGAATTTATTTTTTATAGATTTAAAAATTGCAAATCATACTAATTACATTTTATTAGGCTAATGAGAATTATATCAGGAAAACTAAAAGGAAGACGTTTAAGAGCTCCTAAGAACCTACCTGTTCGACCAACAACAGACATGGCTAAAGAAGCGTTATTTAACATCTTAAACAACTTATACTACTTTGATAGCATCTCTGTGATAGATTTATTCTCAGGCACAGGTAATATTAGCTATGAATTTGCTTCTAGAGGCACAAAAAGTGTTTATTCTATTGATGCAGATTATAATTGTATTAAATATATTAACACAACCGCAAAAGAACTAGAATTGGATATAAACACTTATAAAAATGATGTTTATAAATTCTTAAACAAAACATCTTTGAACGCTGATATTATTTTTGCAGATCCGCCTTACGATTTTACAACAGAAAAATTCTTAGAAATAGCAGACACCGTTTTTAATAGAAAAATGCTTAAAGAAGAAGGTGTTTTAATTATTGAACACTCTAAGCATACTGACTTAACTTCACATAAAAACCACAGTTACGACAAACGTTATGGTGGTAATGTTTTTAGCTTTTTTGAGTTACCTTCTGAAAAAGAGGAAGTAGAAAATTAAAGTAAAGAGTTAATTATATCTGTAATAGAAATACCTTCTGCCTCTGCCTTGTAATTCTTTACAATTCTATGTGAAAGAATAGGAATTGCTACAGCCTTAACATCCTCTATGTCTGGAGAATATTTTCCATGCACCGCAGCATGAGCTTTAGCTCCTAAAATTAAATTCTGAGAAGCTCTTGGTCCTGCTCCCCAATCTAAATAGTTTTTTACCATATCTGTAGCTTCTTTAGATTTTGGTCTTGTTTTACCAACCAAACCAACAGCATATTCAATTACATTATCTGTAACAGGTATTTTTCTAATTAATTTTTGAATGGCTACAATTTCTTCTCCAGAAAAAATAGCATCTACAGTTTGTTTAATATTACTTGTTGTAGCTTTTACAACCTGTACTTCTTCTTTAAATGTTGGGTATTCTAAATTTATAGAAAACATAAATCTATCTAACTGCGCTTCTGGCAAAGGATAAGTACCTTCTTGTTCAATTGGATTTTGAGTTGCTAACACAAAAAATGGTAATTCTAATTTATAATGATTTCCAGAAACCGTTACAGAGCGCTCTTGCATTGCTTCTAATAACGCAGCTTGCGTTTTTGGCGGAGTTCTATTTATTTCATCCGCTAAAATAATATTAGAAAAAATAGGCCCCTTAATAAATTTAAATTGCCTGTTTTGATCTAAAATTTCACTTCCTAAAATATCCGATGGCATTAAATCTGGTGTAAACTGAATGCGTTTAAAATTTAACCCTAAAGCATTAGAAACAGTATTTACAAGTAATGTTTTAGCCAAACCTGGCACACCTATTAATAATGAGTGACCACCACAAAAAACAGATAAAAGTGTATAATTTACAGCTTCCTCTTGCCCAATAATTACTTTACTAATTTCAGTTTTTAATGAATTGTATTGGTTTACTAATTCATTTACAGCTTTAACGTCAGACATTGTTATTTAGTTTCCTTTTTCCAATTCTTATCAAAAGTACATTTGCTATGTGCATCAGACATTTTAATGTAAGTATCTTTTATTTTTTCTTTAGACCATTTTGTAATAGTTTCTTCTTTCTTTTTCTGTAATGCTAATTGTTGAATTTTAACATAATCCTGAACTAGTTCTGCAGTATGAGTATCTGTTCTATCATTCATTACAATAAACTTATACATCTTTTTACCTCCACGATTTTCATCGTAAAAAACATCTGTAAATTCTCCTTTCTTAAGGTCATTTACTCTTGCATACAAAGCAGGGTCCATTCTTGTTAAATCAAACTTAGACTCACCAGTATAACCGTTTATAATTAACCCCTCGTTATTCTTAGTTTCTTTATCTTCAGAATATTTTTTTACAGCTTCTTTAAAAGTAATTGTACCATCCTTTATTTCTTTTACAATACTCTCTACTTTTTCTTTAGTTGCCTTTAAAGTAGCTTCAGGAATTTCTGATTGCATTAAAATATGAGAAGCGACTCTAGTATTTCCTTTTACTTCATGTAATTGCATTAAATGGTATCCAAATTGGGATTTAAATGGTTTTGAAACCTGACCAACATCTAAACTAAATGCCATTTCTTTAAACTCTTTTATAAAACTAGATTCTTTTGTAACAGTATATTTACCTCCGTTTTGAGTTACTCCAGGATCTTCAGAGTTAATAATAGCTTTCATTTTAAAACTAGCACCATCCTCAATTTCTTTCTTTAAGGCTAATAGTTTATTTACTATTCTTTCATTCTCTTCTGTAGTTGGTTCTGCATTAACTACTATTTGAACTAATTCTATTTCTGCCGGAAATTCTGGCAAATCTCCTTTTTCTTTTAAACCATTAAAATACAAACGAACCTCTTCTGGTGTAACACCAATTTTTTCTGTAATTTGAGCTTGTTCTTTTTCTATTAAAACATTTTCTTTTTGAACCGTAAAAAGCTCTTTCTTCAAATCATCTATATCATTAAAACCATAAGCCTTAATTACTTTATCTACACTACCATATTGTTTTGTAAAATAATCTACACTATTATCTACTCTACTTGTAACTTCTGAATCTGTTACAATAACACTATCAATAACTGCGTGATGTGCAAGCAATTTTTGTTGCATTAACTCTTCTAACATTTCACAATCTGTAATTGTTACTTTCCCTTCAGACCTTACTTCTATTTCTTGCTTAAATTTATCTATATCAGAATCTAAAACAATGTTTTTACCTATTACTACAGCAACACCGTCTATTTTTACTTTCTGTGCAAAAGTTGAAATACTCATCAACCCAAAAAAAGCTGTTATAACAGTTAATTTAGTATTCTTTAAAATTGTTGTTCTTTGTTGCATCTTTTACTAATATTTTTTCTATATCTCTTATTAATTCGATTTTACGTTTATGTAAAATCATTTGCTTTATTTTAGGTTTAATATAGCTTAAAGGAGCTGTATCATTTCTAACTAAAACATCTTTTATAGCGACCAAATATAAACCTATTGAATCTTGTTTTTGAAGTAATTTTGTTTTTTTTAACAGATTTTCTTTAGAAAAAGGCAGTTTTAACAAAACCTTATCTAATTGCGTCCAAATAGAGTCGTTAAAATGATAAAATTTAAAACTTAACTGTTGTTTTTCTAAAGCTTCTAAATCCTCAATATTATCGGACTCAAATAAATCTTGAAATTCTTTTTTATTAATAACATTATCATCAAAATGAAGGTATTTTACTTTAACTAACTCTTCATTTAATCTAAAATTATCTTTACTTTTCAGGTAAAAATCTTCAATTTCAGCATCGTTGATTATTGTATCTAACTGCTGTTTAATCAGCATTTCTTTGTAATTATTAATTAACAAACTCTCTTTATAATCTTTTACCAGTGTGTTAATCTCATTTACATCTTCTAGAGAACTATTATGCTCTGCCTTTTTAAGTAACAATTGTTTTATTGCCCAATCATTAATATAATTCCTAACAAGAACAATACTATCTTCTTTACTAATATTTGTAGGCAAAACACTTTTAATATCGTCTTTAAATAACTTATCTGTATTTACAATTGCTACAATTTCTGATGTTTTACTCACTTTTTCTTGTACATTAAAATAATCACAAGAAGTTAAAAGTAAAATAAAAAAAAGCAGTATTGAAAAGTGTTTCATTATTTCTTTTTATAAAATTTAATTAGTTTTTTAAGCTGCTTTTCATTCACAGAAACACTGCTTTTGTTCTTTAAATCTGCAATCCAATTCTTTTCTAAAAAACTTTGGTAATCATTCATTACCTCTCCTTTAATTTTTTTAAGTTCTTTAGTTTTATACTTACTTAAATTCGCATCAAAAAAGTTCTTTAACCCTAAAGTATCTTTAGAAGACTTGTTCCATATTTTTTGTTGCATTAATTCAAATAACAATAATCCATCTCTATATTCTTGAATAGTGTAAGCAAACTCTGGCTCAACCTTTTCTAAATTATCTTTATAATACCCTAAAATCTCTTGATCTTTAAAATCATTGAAAAGTTGAAAAACTGCAACATTGTTCTTCCTTTTGATAAAATTTACAAAATCCTCTTGAGTAAAACTTTTATCATTAATAGTTAAAATAATAGCCTTTAAAGAATCTTTAACTATGTTTCTAATATCTTTTCTATTAAAAATGGCTTTAGCTACTTCATTTTCTGTAATCGTATATTTATTCTTTAACCTATCAATAATTACTTTTTTAGATAATTGAGCTCTTTCACTAGATCTAACCTTATTCTTTAACTCTCTTTCTAACTCTTTATAAGACTGCACAGGGTATTTTTTTATTAATTGTACAATATGCCAACCAAAACGAGATTTAAAAGGCTTAGAATAACCTCCTTCATCTTGTAAACTAAAAGCAACATCTTCAAAAGATTTTACCATTTTACCACTACCAAATTTTCTTAACTTTCCTCCTTTAGATTTAGAACCAGCATCCTCAGAATATTTTCTTGCCAAAGCCTTAAACTGCTCATCGCTTTCAAGCTTTTTATAAATTGTATTAATAACCTCTTCTCCTTTTGCTGTTTTATCTTTTATTAAAATATGAGCTACCTCAACCTCACCCTTAGATAAACGTAAAGCATCTACTTTTAAAACATGATAACCAAAACGAGATTTAAAAGGCTTAGAAACCTCACCTACTTTCGTACTATATGCAGCATCCTCAAAAGGGTACACCATTCTAAAAGCAGAAAAATACCCTAAATTACCCTTATTACCAACTCTACCTTTTCTAGCATCATCTCTTGCTGAAGGATCTTCTGATGTTTCAACAGCCACTTTTTCAAAATCTTCTCCTGCAGTTAATCTAGCTTTAATTTTAACAATTTTTTGGTAAGCTTCTAAAGTATCTTTTGGTGTTGGTACTTTTGGTGTTATAACTAAAATATGTTTAGCTTTTACCTCATTTTTTGTTCTATAATAAGCATCTTTTACAAGTTTATTTATATAAGCAGAATCTTGCATATAAGGTGCAGATAGTTGATTTTTATAACCCTCCATCTCTTTTTTATAAGACGATAGAGTATCTAACTTTATAGCATAAGCTTGTTTTACTTTTAATTTGTAATTAATAAAAAGATCTAAATTTTTCTTAACATCTTTAGCCTCTTCATTATCAATTGCATCTAAATTTTTCTCGTAAACTCTTTTAAAATCAGAGACAGTAGTTTTTTCTCCATCTATAGTTAATAAAACTTTATTTCTTTTTTGCGAAAAAACACTACTTACACAACATAAAACTACTAATAACAATAACTTTCTCATAAACCTATAATGATATAATTCCTTTAATTTTTTCAGCTTTTTTGTAATATTCTATTACTTTATCAGCATTCTTTATCTTTAATACGATAGAAAGACTAATATATTTTCCTGTTTTAGACTTTTTTGTCTTAATAACTGCTCCAGAATTATTAAACAAGTCTTGTACTTCGTTTACTTGATTTTCATCTGAAGGTACTATAAATTTATACATATAATCAGCAGGAAACTTAGTAGTATCCTCTAATTGATCTTTTAACTTAATGTAAAAATCGTTTTTATCACTCATATATAATTGAATATCTTTTAAAATATTTTAAAATAACAAGACACAAAATTACATTAAAAATTAGTTTTATAAAGCGAATGATTTATTTTTGTGAATCACTCTATAAGTAGTAAAATTAAAAATTAAGAACTCTAAGACAAAATACTTGCAAAAAAAACAGCAAAAAATCGTTTTAATTGGTGGCCCCGGAACAGGAAAAACAACTATAATAAATAAATTGAAAGAGAAAAATTTTTTCTGTTTCGATGAAGTATCTAGAGAAGTTATTTCTAAAGCACAAGAAAAAGGAATAGAACAGCTATTTTTAACCGAACCTCTTTTGTTTAGCGAAATGCTATTAGAAGGAAGAGAAGAGCAATTTTTAAAAGCAAAAAAATCTAAAGAAGAGCTTATTTTTTTTGATAGAGGAATACCAGATGTTCATGCATACATGAATTACTTTAAAACGGAATATCCAGATACTTTCTTAAAAAAAAGCAAACAATACAAGTACGATCTTATTTTTCATTTTTCTCCTTGGAAAGAAATTCACACTACAGATAATGAACGCTATGAAACTTTTGAGGAATCTACAACAATAGACACATTTCTTAAAGAAGCTTACTCAGACTTAAACTACAAAATAATAAACGTTCCATTTGGTACAATTGATGAAAGAACAAATTTTATAATTAATTCGCTTTCTTGCGATATATGATTTCCGCAAAAGAAATACTACAAGAATATTGGGGATTTTCTTCTTTTAGAGAACCACAAGAAGCTATTATAAATACAGTTTTACAAAACAAAGACACCATTACTCTACTACCAACCGGTGGCGGTAAATCTATTTGTTTTCAAGTACCCGCATTAATTAAAGAAGGTGTATGTATCGTAATTTCACCATTAATTGCTTTAATGCAAGATCAAGTAGAGAGCCTACAAAAAAGAAACATAAAAGCAACAACCATAAAATCTGGTTCTTCTCAAAATGAAATTATTACACTTTTTGACAACATTAAGTTTGGTAATTTTAAATTTTTGTACATTTCTCCAGAAAGGTTACAATCAACTTTTATTCAACAAAAAATTAAAGAATTAAACATTTCTTTTGTAGCAATAGATGAAGCACATTGCATCTCTGAATGGGGACACGACTTTAGACCTTCTTATCGAAACATTAAAATAGTAAGAGAACTTATTCCAAATCTTAATTTTATAGCTCTTACAGCAACTGCTAACAAGAGGGTTTTAGAAGATATTTCTAAAAATCTTGAGTTAGAAGAACCTTCCGTTTTTAAAAAATCTTTTGAAAGAGAAAATTTAGCATATCAAATTTTTTCTGTAGAAGATAAATTATTGCGGTTAGAACAGATTTTTACAAAAACTAAAACACCAGCAATTGTTTATGTAAACTCAAGAAAAAAAACAGTAGAAATTGCCAATTTTTTGAATTCTAAAAAATTTAAAAGCAGTTTTTATCACGGAGGATTATCGTCTAAAGAAAAACAGAATTCTTTTGAAAATTGGATGACAGAAAAAACTCCTATCATAATTTCTACAAATGCATTTGGAATGGGAATTGACAAATCAAATGTTGGAATTGTAGTCCATTATGATCTTCCATTAAGCATCGAAAACTACATACAAGAATCTGGACGTGCTGGAAGAAATAACAAAAAATCATTTGCTGTTTTATTAAAAAATGAAAACGACATTTCTGTTTATAAAAAACAGATAGAAAAATCATTACCAAGTATCTTAGAAATAAAAGAGGTGCACAGAAAATTATATCAATACTTTAGAATTTCTAACGGAGAAATTACAGAGAATCACTACGCTTTTAACATTTTAGAATTCTCAAAAACATACGATTTTTCAGTTCTAAAAGTAGATGCTATTTTAAAAATATTATCCAACAACGGCATCATAGAACTAACAAATACTTACAACCAAAAATCTACTGTATTTTTTAAAGAAACTAGTAAAAACGTTATTATACACGCTATAAGAAATATCTATACAAAGAAATTTATAGATTCATTATTAAGAACTTATAGCGGTTTATTTAAACAAGAAGTTAAAGTAGACGAATTTCTACTCGCTAAGAAATGCAACATCACTTCAAAGCAAGTAATTGCAAATTTAGAGCGTTTAGACCAAGAAGAAATACTAACCTACAAGAGAGTAAAAACAGATACAGAAATTTGCTTCTTAGTGCCAAGAGAAGATGATAAAACCATCAATAGATATTCTAAAGAAATCATTCAATTTCTAAAACAAAAAGAAAAAAAATCTATAGATTTCTTAGAATATATTCAGAACAAATTAACCTGTAGAAACATTCAAATATTAGAATATTTTGATGAAAAATCTACAAACAAATGTGGTATTTGCGATGTTTGTTTATCAGAAAAAAGAGCTAAAAAAGAGAACATTTCTATTAATATAATTTCACTTTTAAAGACTAAAAACAGTCTTACATCGCAAGAAATAAATCAACATTTAAAGGCAAATGAAAAAGACATTTTAATACATTTGCGTAAACTTTTATCTGAAGATAAAATAGAAATTAACAACCAAAATAAGTACCAACTTAAATAAAAGAAACATGAAAGATTTACGTATTATTTTTATGGGAACACCAGATTTTGCTGTTACCATTTTAAAACATTTAGTAGATAATAATTATAATGTAGTTGGTGTAATAACTGCTCCAGATAAACCAGCAGGAAGAGGAAGAAAACTAAATGAATCTGCAGTAAAAAAATACGCTTTATCAGAAAAATTACCAATTCTTCAACCGAAAAATTTAAAAAATGAAGAATTTCACGAAGAACTAAAAGCTTTTAAGGCCGATTTACAAATTGTTGTTGCCTTTAGAATGTTACCTAAAATTGTTTGGCAAATGCCCAAATTAGGTACTTTTAACCTACACGCATCTTTATTACCAGAATATAGAGGAGCAGCTCCTATACATTGGGCTATTATAAATGGAGAATCCAAAACAGGTGTTACAACCTTTTTTATTGATGATAAAATTGATACTGGAGAAATTATTCTTCAAGATGAAATAAACATTAATGATGATGAAACCGTTGGATCTCTACATGACAAATTAATGCACTTAGGAGCTAATTTAGTAGGAAAAACAGTAGATTTAATTTCTGACGGAAACGTAAAAACAAAAAAACAGCCAGAATTAGAAGAAAAATCAGCATCAAAACTAAACCCAGAAAACACAAAAATTGATTGGACAGATTCTTTAAACAACATATACAACAAAATAAGAGGTTTAAACCCTTTCCCTACTGCTTGGACAATCATAGAAAATGATACCGAAGAAATTACTGCAAAAATATATGCTATAAATAAGGAAATAGTTGAGCATGAATATAATACAGGTAAAATAATAAATACGAAGAAAGAAATGAAAGTTGCGGTTAAAAATGGATTCATAATTATTGAAGAAATTAAACTTTCTGGTAAGAAAAAAATGGATAGTAAAAGCCTATTAAATGGTTATACTTTTTCTGAAGATTCTAAAATGCTTTAAACCCTTTGTTGACAAGGATTTTAGAGTTTTTTGATTTATCACACTACCTTTATCAACAATTTACACCTATTTATTAACAAAAACATGCTTTTTTTGATGGCAAATTTGTGTAAACCCTTAATCCGTCTATATTTGTTAAGCTTTATAGCAAAAAAAAAATAATATTCAATTAATTTAAAATCTATTTATTATGAACAAGTCAGATTTAATCGATGCAATGGCTGCAGATGCAGGAATTTCTAAAGTAGCTGCTAAAGCATGTTTAGAATCTTTTACAGGTAATGTAACTTCTGCTTTAAAAGGTGGTGGTAAAGTTGCTTTAGTTGGTTTTGGAACTTTTTCAGTTTCTAACAGAGCTGCTAGAACTGGTAGAAACCCACAAACAGGAAAAACTATCCAAATCGCTGCTAAAAATGTAGCAAAATTTAAAGCTGGAGCTGGATTAAGCGACGCTGTAAACTAAAACATATAGTTTAAAGTATTAAAAACTCTCTTTTTAAGAGAGTTTTTTTTATACCTATATTTTAATTATATTTACTTATGCCACATTTAAAACCACTTAAAGGAAAATTATTAATTGCTGAACCTTCTATTTTAAATGATAGTTCTTTTAATAGAACAATTATTTTAATAACAGAACATACAGAGAATAATTCTATTGGTTTTATTTTAAACAGACCTTTGGAATACACGATAGAAGATTTGTTACCAGAAATTAAAAGTGACTTTACAATTTATCAAGGAGGACCAGTAGAGCAAGATAATTTATACTTTGTACATAAAGTGCCAGACTTAATACCAGATAGCATAGAAGTAGATAATGGTATCTTTTGGGGCGGTAATTTTGAATCTTTAAAACTTTTACTTAATAACGGTACCTTAAAAAAAACAGATATTCGATTTTTTCTTGGGTACTCTGGCTGGAGCAAGCATCAGCTTAAAGATGAACTAAATACTAATTCTTGGTTTGTTTCAGAAAACGATATTAAAAACACTTTTTCTAACGAGAACGAATCTCTTTGGAAAAATAAAATACTACAAAAAGGCGGCGACTATAAGTTATGGGCAAATGCACCTAGTGATGTTAATTTAAATTAAACAGAAGTTACTTCTAAAACTTTTAAGCTTTTACTTATTTTACTTGAAAAATCAGTGGTAAACGATTTCTTTTTATAATTTGTAATTCCCTGAATACCAATAATTGCGTTTGTTATAAAAACCTCATCTGCTTTTTGAATTTCAAAAGGCGAAATACTTGTCTCTTCTATAGTAAAATCTTCATTTTTAGATATAATTTCAATCACTTTAGCCCTAACAACTCCCTTAATACAACCTTCCGTTAAAGCGGGTGTTTTTACTACATTACCTTTTAAAACAAAAACATTTGCATTTGTAACTTCTACAACTCCTTTATTCTCGTTAATTAAAACACAATTATCTAAATCATTCTCTTTAGCATATATACTTGCCAAAGTGTTTACCATTCTATTATTAGTCTTTATTGTTGATAATAATCCTGAGTAGTTATAAAAATCTTTAAAAACATCAACTGTATATTTTTCTTTTGTTTCATAAGTATTTGCTTTAACTTCAATTAAATAGTCTATCTCATTTGTTTTTGGAGTATACAAACCTCCATCTTTTCTATAAACATTTAATCGTACTCTAAAAGAAGAATTACCTTCATTAGCAGCAACAGTTTTTAAGATTTCTTCTTCTAAAAACTCTAAAGTAAACTTCATTGGTATTTTCATACGCAACATTCTCATTGAAGCCATTAACCTAAAATAATGATCTTCCCAGAAAACAACTTTCTTGTTATTCACTTTTATGGTTTCAAAAATAGAATCACCATATTTAAATCCTCTATTTTCTATAGATAGATTCATATTTTCTACCAACAATAATTCACCATTAAAATTAATCATATTTCAACTTTTAGAATTGCAAAACTACTATATTTAACAGAATTAAGACATAAAAAAACTCAGCAAATTGCTGAGTTTTAATTTATTTTTAAAGTTTATTTTTTTAAGCACCAATTGTATGCCTTAACTCATCAATCTGATTTTCCCAAAGTTGCTTCGCTTCGTCTACTTCATCTTCATCATCAGCAAAATCAGTTACAATTAAAGAAACATCTTTAGTTAATGCATCTACTTGTATTTTTATTTCGAAAAAACTATCATCTCCTTCACTCTCTAGCCACTTAAAACGAATTCTATCGCCTGCTTTTTTAGTAACTAGTTCTGCCTCCTCTACTTCTCCTTCCCAAGAAAAAGAAAATATTTTACCTCTTGAGTTTACTTTGTCAGCAAACCATTCTTGCAAATTAGAAGGTGATGAAATGTACTGATACAACATATTAGGTGATGCATGTATAGGGATTTCTAATTCGTATTTTACTTTATCCATTATTAAAAACTTAGGTTGACAATATAGGTATTAATTCTATTTAAAAAAAATTAAAAACACAACTTGCGAGTTTGTAAAATTCTATTATATTTGCAGCCTCTAACAAAAGGCGAGGTAGCTCAGTTGGTTAGAGCGCAGGATTCATAACCCTGAGGTCACGGGTTCAAATCCCGTTCTCGCTACATAATTATCAAGCAGTTACATTTAAAATGTAGCTGCTTTTTTATTTAATCGACAACTATCCAAGAACAAATAAATTTCTTTTTTATTCTATAAACATCTCTACTTCCTTGTAAAAGTGATATTTAGCGATAAAAACTAGATTTACAGCTCAAAATACGATTAAATTTGAGCGATAAAAGGTAAATATATCGCTCATGACACACAAAATCTAGAATTGGTTACTCAAAAATTGGTCTCATTTTTCTTATGACTAGAATGTTTTAGAAAAATTAGAGTTTCAATTTTCTCTAAATACTGGAACTATGTTTGGAGCTATCAAACATATTGTAGGATTAACTCATTTACAATTTGTATGTGTTCATCCTTTTGAAGATGGAAAAGGAAGAATCGCAAGAGCGCTAGCTGAAAAATTTATTTCTTTAAGTACAAGACAACCGACTTTAATTTCTTTATCGCATACTATTGAAGCCAATAGATAACAATATTACCAAACTTTGGAAGACAATAATACAACTCTTGAAATTACAGATTGGCTCAATTATTTTGAAAATACAATTCTAGAAGCTCAACAAGACACTTAAAAACGTATTGATTTTATTGTTGAAAAAACAAAGTTTTTTGAGTGCTATAAAACTCAATTAAATGAAAGACAAGACAGAGCCGTTCTTCGTCTTTTTGAAGCAGGACATACAGGATTTACAGGTGGTTTGAGTTCTAAAAATTATATGAAAATTGCCAAAACACCTAAATCTACTACCTCAAAAGATTTAACTACTAAGAAAATATTTATTAAAACTGGTGAATTAAAAGGGACACGTTGTCAATTGAATATTAAAATATAATTATTATAAATCACTTATGTACGGTTTCATTTTTTTTCTTATAATTTATTATTCTTTTGGATACATACCAATATCTTTATGCTGCCATAATAAATTAATAATACTCCACTTACCATCTAGTTTTATCAATTGTAAATATTCTACCCAATTATCAGATATTAAACGAACATTTGCTATTCTATTATAAATATCTAAAATCTTTACTTGATTGTATGGTTTTACTGGAAATTTAGTATTCGATTTGTTCCAAGAAGTAGCATTTTCTATCATACGGTTTTTAGATATTGCTCTAGCATACTCTTTTCTAGTTTTCCTATCCCAGCCAATAGTCATTTTATTTAAACTATCGTTCATAACTTCTTTCATAAGAGCTGGTTTTAAGTCTTGTAAAGCAATTAAATACCCTAATGATATTCTTTTAATTTCTGTAGAATCTGCTAACGTAGCTTTAGAAGCTAGTTCAATTTTAATATTTGTTGGAACTTTTCTACCTCTAATTCTTTTTTTATTGGTATCAAATTGTGCTAATCCTATTTGATTTCCAATACTGTCATATTCTTTTTCTCCGTATGCAAAACCCCATTGATTTGTAACTAAATCACCTTTTTCATCATGATAACTATAGGTAACATGATTTCCCATAGTATCATAAATATCTTGATATGAAGCAGTTCCTTTATCATTTACTACAACTTGTAATTTATCATTTAAATTATAATGAGCTTTTGGGAATCCTTTTTTATTTAATAAAATTCCTGTAGTTCCAAATTTAAAATAAGGAGATAATGACACAACTTCTTTATTTAAATTATATCTCTTTTCAATAATTAGCTTTTTATGTTTACTCCAGCTATATTCTGCAATTCCCCAATTAGATTCCATAGGTTTATCATCCAAATTAAAAAATTGTAATTTATTTTTCAACCCTTTTGTATTAAAAGAATAAACTTCTTTTAATACATTTTTGTCATTAACAATACGCTTACCATTTTTATCAAAAAAGGTTCTAGTTTCTTTATTATTATTGTACTCAATTTTTACTTTATAAACACCTAAAGATGCTAATGGATGTTGTTTTTCGGTATGATAATGGTTATTAATAATTTCAATTATTTTATTGTTCTTATCATATTTAAAAATATAATGCGAAGTCGTATCTGCTATTAATTTATCTATAGGATATGTACCTCCTAAATCTAAAAATGGGGAAACATGGTTATATTTTAAATGTCTAAAATATTTAGTGTTAATACTACTTTGCGCTAAAGCTGATGTACTAATTAATAGTAATATAAGTAACCTGAATGCTTTCATAAGATGTTATTAATAATTTATAGAAGTTTTTTTAATGCGTTTTTCTTGTAGAAATCTCCAATTGGTATTTCAATTTTTCCAATTTCAATATCATGTTTTGTATAAGCAGTAACATTGTCTTTATTAACTAGATAAGATCTATGTACTCTTAAAAAACGTTTATCTAATTTAGTTTCAAAAGCTGTAATACCATGTTTAAGAATTATTGTTGATGTATCTTTTAAATGAATTCTTATATAGTCTTTAATGCTTTCTATATAATTAACCTCATTAAATAAAACTTTAATATTCTTTTTATTACTTTGAACATAAATAAAATTATCTTCAGATGGTTTTTCTATATTTTTAGCTGATGATTTTACACTTTCTATAAACTTTTCTATCGCTTTAAAAAAACGTTCAAAAACTATTGGCTTTAATAAATAATCGACTGCACTAAGCTCAAAACCCTCTATAGCGTAATCTCTATAGGCAGTAGTAAAAATTACTTTAGGTTTTCTAGTTAAATTTTTAAAAAAATCTGTTCCCTTTAAAACTGGCATTTCAATATCTAAAAAAAGCAAATCTACTGTTTCGTTTTGTAAAATTTTATGAGCTTGAATAGCAGATGAACAAGAAGCAACTATTTCAAAATTATCTAATTGAGAAATATGTGTTTCTATAAGTTCTCTTGCTAAATCTTCATCATCAATTATAAGGCATTTATATTTCATCTTTACTAACTTTTAACCTAACTGAATAATTCTCTTTTGTATTTTCAATTTCTAATTTATATTTATTTGGATACAATAAATTGAGTTGTTTTTTAATATTTTGCAAACCTATTGAGTGACGATCTTCAGAGTCTTCGAGAGTATAAACATTGGGCTTTGTATTTGATATTTTAAATTCTACAAAAGTTGAATCTCCAAATATTGAAATGTTAATAATAGCTGTATTAATTTCCTGACTAACACCATGCTTAAAAGCATTCTCTAAAAAAGTAAGCAATAACAAAGGTGCAATTTCTGCAGCTTCATTTATAGTTTCTTTAAATACAACTTCAACTCGATTTCCATATCTAACTTTTTCTAAAGCTATATAATTATGCAACAAGGTTACTTCATTTTTTAAAGGTACGTAGTTACTTTGGCACCTATATAAAATGTAATCTAAAATATCTGAAAGTTTAGCTATAACTTCTGGAGTTTTATCAGACTTTTTTAAAGCTAAGGCATATAAGTTATTTAATGTATTAAATAAAAAATGAGGGTTTAATTGATTTCTTAATGCATCTAATTCTGTTGTTTTCTTTTGCTCTAATAATGTTGCAGTCTCTTTTTCTTTTTTGTAATAATTAAAGGCTGACAACATTATTGACGGTGCAAGGTCTATTGGAAAAGTTCTTACAAAAGAGTAAAAATTTGTAATCCTTTCAAAGAAAACCAATGGAGGTCTACTTTTGTAAACCTCTTTAAACTCTTCTGCCAAATAGAAACATTTATAAGCATAATGCGCGAAATAAAAAACATAGATTATTAGAACAATTGAAAGAAGAAAAAGCACCTTTTTATTCTTGTTTAATAATTTTGGTATTAAAATTTCTATTATAATATAGGTTAAAACTACTTGAAATAATATATCTACAATTACAGCATATAATAAGTAAGACTTATTATCTTCAAAAGGATAAGACATACTTAAATAATAAACAAAAACAAGACACCAAAATAAAAGGTGTTGAAATACTGTTTTGTTAAAAAATTTAGATATTTTTTTCCCTTCTGTCATTAAAACTACTTCTTTTAAAAGTTAAGATTGTAAAGCTACAAATTAAACCTTAACCTCTTAAACAATATAGACATACGATCTATTTCTGAATATAAACGACCTATAAACGAACATAAAACATCAGTTCTTTATAAACAGCTATCTGTTTGCCAAAACTAATAGTCTGTCTATTTTTCAAATTCTCTTTTCTTAAACTATATATTTTCGACATCAATAAAGCAAAGATTAAAATTTATTATTCTATGACGTTTAAAATCAAATTTTTATTATCAGTACTAATTACAATCAGTTATTTTTCGTATGCTCAAATTCATCAAAATAACAAAAATGTAATAACAGACAGCTTACATTCTACTATTTTAAAAGAGAATAGAAATATTTATATAAAACTACCAGAAAGTTATTCTACGACTAATAGTAAAAAATATCCTGTTGTTTATATTCTAGATGGCGAGTTGTTATTTAGTACCTTAAATCTTGTACATAGTTATTATAGCGGAGGATTTATGCCAGAAATGGTTTTGGTGGGTATTTCTAACGCTAATAACCGTTCTAGAGATTTAACTACATCTTTTGATACATCTTTTTATCAAAAAAACGGAGAAGCAAATAACTTCACATCCTTTTTTCAAAATGAACTGATTCCTTACATTGAAAAAACATATCCAGTAACAAATTATAGAACATTAATTGGCCATTCTTATGGTGGTCTTTTTACTATTAACGCTTTAATTAATCATTCAGATGTATTTGACAATTATTTAGCTATTGACCCTAGTTTAGATTGGGATAGTCAAAAATTATTAAAACAAGCTAAAAATGTTTTATCACATAAAAATTATACTGGAAAATCGTTATTTATTTCACTAGGCGGACAACTACATATGTCTAACCCTAAAATTACGATAGAAAATGTTATGAAGGATACTACAAGCTTTACAATTTTTCCGAGATCTAATATTACCTTTTTCGAGCAAACAAAAAAAAACACTAAGAATGGATTGACAACATCTTGGAAATATTATCCTAATGATTTACATGGTACAGTTCCATTACCTTCTATAAAAGATGGTTTAATATCATTATTTAAATGGTATCAATGGGAAAATACGAGTGCATTTAACAACCCAAATACTTCTGTTAAAAAGGTGAAGAAATTTATTAAACACAGAGAAGAGAAGTTAAAAAAACACTTTGGATATTCAGAACCGCCTTATGGAGAAGATATTTTTAATATGATGGGATATATGAATATTGATTTAAATCAATTAGAAAAATCCTTAATGTATTTTAAAATGGCTACTTATTACTACCCAAAAAGCCCCAATGCATTCGACTCACTTGCAGAATTCTATTTTAAACAAAAAAAATATAAAAAAGCATTAAAAAACATAACAAAAGCATACCATTTAAGTGGTAAAGAGGTGCATAAAAAGAAAATAAAAATTTATAAAAATAAACTATTAAAAAAATAATACTATATATATGAAACAACTACCTATTATCTTATTCGCATTAATAAGTCTTTAAAAAGTTTTTCTCAAAACACGACGAATGAGTACTCTAAATTAATTAAAGAAGGTTGGAAACTTTGTTTAGATAAAGATTATAAAAATTCAGCTAAATTATATAAAAAAGCATTTGATTTAAATAGAAAAGTATCACTTACAGATAGATATAATGCTTCTTGTATTAATGCTTTAGCTTGCAATAAAGATGATGCTTTCAAAAATTTATTTATTGCAGCAAATGAATTAAAATGGGATGACGTAAATCATTTAAAAAATGATTCTGATTTAAAATCGTTACACTCAGATAGTCGTTGGAAAACCCTCGCTTCTATTATTAAAAGAAACAAAGAAGAAAAAGAGAAACATTTTGATAAGAGTTTAACTAAAGTTCTAGATAAAATATATTTTGATGATCAAAGTACTAGAAACCAAATAAGGGCAAAAGAAAAAAAGTACGGTAGAAAATCTAAAGAAATGGATGATTTTTGGCAATTAATACTAAATAACGACTCAATTAACTTACTTAAAGTAAGTAATATTTTAGACACAAGAGGTTGGCCTGATAAAAAAATTAATTGGTACTAAAGGAGCTACAACATTATTCTTAGTTATTCAACACGCAAATAAAGAAACTCAAGAAAAATATTTACCTATGATACAAAAAGCAGTAGCTAATAACAATTTACCAAAAAGACAGTTTGCAACATTTTATGATCGTTTAGTATTAAGAAGAGGAGAAAAACAAGTTTATGGTACTCAACTAGCTATGGACAATGGAAAACCATATGTTTTACCTTTAAAAGATCCAAAAAACGCAGATAAACGTAGAGCTGAAATGGGTTTAAATACCATGCAAGAAAACTTGAATAGATGGAATATTATTTGGGACATTGAAAAATATATTAAAAATTTACCTGCATATGAAGCTAAAGAAAAAGAATTAAATAAAAAAAAAGCTGTTAGTAAAGTTTGGTTTGAAGTGGAAAATCATGACTAATTACAACGAGAAA
Source organism: uncultured Polaribacter sp. (assembly GCA_905480405.1). Classification (GTDB taxonomy): domain Bacteria; phylum Bacteroidota; class Bacteroidia; order Flavobacteriales; family Flavobacteriaceae; genus Polaribacter. Next base: position 56,691 of record CAJQQH010000001.1, read on the forward strand.
TAAACTTTTAGATTAATGCTTTTTCTTCAAGTGATTTCTTTAGATTAGTCTGGTTTTCCCAAAACCGATTTTTTATTTTTTTAATGACTTTAACAAATCTTGGATCTTTTTTTAAAGATTCCATAACCGGATCTATGTCCATAAATATTAAAATCCAATATTGATAATTGTTCTCAGTTGCAAAAATTTGGAGTTGCTTAATTGCCTTTTCATTATCACCTTCGTACGCATATTTTACTGCCAAACTTGCACTTTTGTATATTGATGTATCTTCTTCACAATATTTTGTATAGGCATTAAAAAAACTAGTCGCTTCTTTATTAAACCCCATCTCATTATATACAAATCCAATTTTTATATCCTCATGAGGATATATATTTAATCCGTATTTTTCTTTTGACTCAACAAATCTCTTAAAATAAAAATAAGATTTTTCAAAATTCCCTTGGTAATAGTGAAAATTTGCAACTTCTTGCATAAGATCCATTCTTGTAGTATCCTTTTTCAACTCAACCTCCAACAAACTTGTAGTTCGTTTTATATCTTTATCTCTTGCAAATAATATTAAAATTTTTAAATATGGAGCATAATAATTCTTTGGATTATACTCTAATGATTTATTAATATAAGCTAATGCTTTTTCTGTAAAACCAGTTTGAACAAGAGCGCTACTTAAACTTAAATACCTATAACTTTTACCAATAGAATCATTGGCTCCAACATCTAATTGAATTCCCATTAATGCATATTTTAAATGCTTACCAGTATTAGGAATATTATTAGCATATAATAATGACAATACTTGTACTACAGCCGATGAGTTAGGGTTATATTCCAGCGCTTTTTCTAAATGAGGTACTGCCAATCTATATTCTTCATTATACATATAGTACAAAGCCTTTGCAATCAAACTTATATCTGATTTTGAGTCATACAATAACGCCTTATCTGCATAATTGTTAATTTGCTGCAGATATTTTTTCTGCTTCTGAAAGATATCTAAATAATAATACGAAATTGAAAGGTTTGCGAAAGCAAGCGCAAACTCTGGGTCATTTTCAATTGCTTTTTCAAATAATGGAATTGCTTTTTTGTACCCCTCTTTTGTTCTAGTGTAAAAAGACTCTAAAGCTTGTAAATAAAAATCATACGCTAAAAGATTTTCTGTAGGTTTTTTATCTATCAATTTTAATTCAGCAGGAGTAATAATTGCTTTAATAGCATTCGCAATTTTCTTAGATACTTCATTTTGTAACGCAAAAACATCACCTACTTCCCTACTATATTGCTCCGCCCAAATTGGGGTATTAGTAGAAGCATTAATCAATTGTATATTAAGTAATATCTGATTACCTATTCGTTGTCCACTTCCTTCAACCAAATAATTTACATTAAGATCTTCTGCAATCTCAGGTATTCCTTTACTAGTATTCCTATACTTCTCTACCGAAGTTCTACTTATAACTCTTAAATCTTCAATTCTCTGAAGGTTATTAGATGTAGATTCCATTAAACCATTAACAAAATAAAGATTTAAAGAATCGTTACTTTCGTTTTTAAAAGGTAAGACTGCAATCGTTTTGTCTAATTCTTCTTCAATAACTTCTGCTGTTTGATTATTAAAAAAATAAAAAGCAGAAAAAACCACTAATAAACCCAATAACGAAAATAGATGTTTTTTGTTTCTAATTAAAAACGAAGAAGAGTTTTCTAAATTATCTTCGACTACTTCAACTACTTCTGCTTCTATTTTTTTTCCGAGTTCACCAGGAGGATAACCATAATATTCCCTAAAACATTTTATAAAATAAGAAGAACTACCAAAACCTACTTGGTAAGAAATTTCTGAAATTGTTAAATCTTTATCCTCTAACAATTCTTTACTTTTAATAAGACGTACTTTACTTATAAATTTACTTGCAGAAAGTGTTGTTTCCTTTTTTATTTTCCTTAACAAATTAGAACGACTCATATGCATCAATTCTGCCAATTGAGAAACACCAAATTGTTCATTAGAAATATTTTCTAGAACAATTGCTTCTGCTTTCTCAATAAAACTGGATTTAATAATTGACGTATTCGACATACTTATTTTTATTAATACGAAAGTAAATAATTTTTACCAATGTCTATCAATAAGTACTTCTTAGTATTGATAAAATAAGGCAATTGCGTCATAATTTATATCTCTGCGTCATAGTTTTCACTTCCTCATCAAACTTAATATCTATTGCTGCATAAGGTTTATATGAAAATTACATGCTTAACGCATCTTTGTAACATCAAATAAATAAACATTAAATATTAAAATTAAGAATTATGAAATTACCAAAAATGAACTCTATTAAAATGTTAGTAAGCTTTTCTTTAAGTCTAATATTACTTGCTAGTTCTTGTGCACAATCAAACAAGAATAAAAATTCTGATGTAGAAAAGAGTACTACAGTAAAAGATAAAGTGGAAACTCCAACAATAGGCATTCACGCAGCAGTTATGTCTAATAACCTAGAAGCTGTAAAACAACATATTGCAGCAGGAACAGATATTAACCAAAAAGATCAAATGAGTGGATCTACACCTTTAATTTCTGCCGCAACTTTTGGAAAAACTACAATTGTTAAAGCTTTAATAGATGGTAAAGCAGATTTATCAATTAAAAATAATGATGGATCTACTGCTCTGCATACAGCAGCATTCTTTTGTCATGTAGAAATTGTACAGTTATTTATTGATGCTAAGGCAGATAAATCAATTAAAAATAATTTTCAGGCAACTGCAAGAGAAAGTATTCAAGCTCCTTTTGAGCAAATGAAACCAGTTTATAAAATGTTACAACAACAATTAGGACCTCTTGGTTTAAAAATTGATTTAGCTGAGATTGAAAAAAATCGCCCAGTAATTGCGATGATGTTACAATAATAAATTTAATAAAACTATAGTGTAATGAAGATAGAGAGAAGATACGATATTGATTGGTTAAGAGTTATTGCAATTGGTTTATTATTAATATACCATATAGCAATCGTTTTTCAACCCTGGGCTTTATTTATTGGTTTTATTAAAAGCAATGAATCGCTCGAAGCTTTATGGAAACCAATGACAATGTTAAATGTATGGCGAATTCCATTACTTTTTTATGTATCTGGTATGGGACTTTTTTTTGCAATGCGTAAAAGAAACTGGAAACAATTACTTTTAGAAAGAACAAAACGAATTTTGTTGCCTTTTCTTTTTGGTATTGTTGCTATAACTCCTATACATATGTATATTTTTCAAATACACTATAGTTTTCCTTTTGATTACGTACCTCACCAAGGGCATTTATGGTTCTTAAGAAATATTTTTATCTACGTTTTATTATTTACTCCTCTTTTTTATTTTTTAAAAAAACATGAAAATGGTAAAGTAAAAAAAGTAATATCAAGTATAATGAGTCATCCATTAGTTCCAATAATAATCTCAATCTTTTTTGTTATTGAAGTACTTATAGTAAAACCACAAATGTTTGCTTTATACGCACTTACTTGGCATGGTTTCTTTAATGGCTTACTAGCATTCTTATTTGGCTTTTTACTAATGTATAGTGGAGATAAATTTTGGCAAACTGTTAATAAATGGAAGTGGATCTATTTAAGTTTAGCTACGGTACTTTTTGCTATTAGATATACACAATTTAATACGGAATCTCCAGGATATCTTATGGCAATTGAATCTAATCTATGGATTTTTGGCGTTTTTGGTTTAGGATTTAAATACTTAAATCGACCAAGTAAAACTTTAAGCTACTTAAGTCAAGCTGCATATCCTGTTTACATCATTCATATGTTTGTTTTATATGCAGGTACATTATTAATACTACCCTTAGAGATTTCAATCATTTTAAAATTTATATGTATTGTAATGTTTACAATTATTGGCTGCTATTTTATATATGAAGTTATTATTAGAAGAATTAACTTTTTAAGACCTCTATTTGGTTTAAAACCAAAATTGAATAATAAAACAATAAATTCTATCAAAAAATGAAAATTTTAAATTTACACTTTACGAAATTACTGTTTTATTTAAGCGTTTCTATAACCATTCAAATTTGCAATGAAATTGAAGAAAAGTCAACAAAAGAAACAACTTTAATTGATAAAACTGAATTTAATACTCAAGATAAAAATGATTCTTTTTTTACTGTTAAAAATCAACCTGTATCAACCGTAGATAATTATATTTTTTTAGGTTTAGTAGAAGGCTTATTTTATTAATTCAAACCTTATTCAATGATTAAAATATTTGAAAAAAGGAATACAAAAATCCAAAATTATCAGATTTTTTTTTGTTCTTATAGGCTCTAAACATTTTTTTACAATAATGACAACCCATTAAACATATGAAAATCAACCTATTAGAAATATTTAAAACTCAAGATCATCAAGCAATAGCTGCTTTTTATGATTTTTTTTTAATGGCAAACGTTAGATTTAAAAATATGGTTAAATCATTAGAAAATTATACTAAATATGTTTATTTTGAAAACATGTTTTATCAAGAATGGTAACTATAAAACAAAATTATGTAGCTTATGGGAATTCAATAAATTCCTTAAAAAAGTATTAGCAAAAATAGATTAATAACTAATTATCAACTAAAATAATATCATTTTGAAAAAAAATAAAACCATGTTAAATATATTTAGAATTATACTACTTCTTGGAACCGTTTTTTCACTAACCAAAGTACCTTGGCCAATAGTTAAAGCTTGGATAAAACCTTTACCAAAAACAGTACAAGAGCAGGTAAATGATGCCATCGATTATGGTTTTGATGGGATGATAGTTTATGTAGATAAAAATGGGAAACCTCCTGCTTTTTATACTGCAGGTTATAAAGATCGAGACAAAAAAATACCTGCAGATCCAAAATCATTATTCAAAATTGCAAGTATTAGTAAATTATATGTTGCGGTTTCTATAGCAAAATTATCTAATAACAAACGTTTATCATTAGAAAGTACATTAGCAGATTACTTTCCAGAATTGGTTGGCAGAATTGAGAATGCAGAAAAGATTACATTAAAACTGATGGTGCAACATCGAAGCGGTATTCCTAACTATACTAATAACCCAGCCTTTTGGGAAAATGAGCAAGAAAATAGTAAAAAAGCACTCGATTTTGCTTTAGATCTTCCTGCAAGTTTTAAGCCAGACAAAAAATATGAATATTCAAACACAAACTATTTGTTGCTTAGAAGAATTTTAGATAAAGTATTAGGGTACAATCATCATTTATATATAAAGGAAGAAATATTAAAACCATTAAACCTTAAGAATACTTTTTTTTCACTTAAAGAAGTTAATTTAGAAGATGTGATGAGTGGTTACTATGTTGGTGAAAAATCAGATTTTAAAACAAATAAAAACGGTATGTTGGCTACAGCAGAAGATGTGGGTGTTTTTTTACGTGCATTAAATAATGGTTCTGTATTTAATAAAGGAGAAAAAGAAATATATTCATCTATATATGTATACGACCACGGAGGTTTGGTTCCTGGTTATCAAAGTCTTGCTGAATATCATAAAGATATAGATACAATTGTAATTCAATTTATAAATACAACTGATTTTGAAGGATATGAATGGAATTTGTCTGAAATTTCTATAAACAGAATTGTTAAAATACTAAAAAGACAATATAAATAATCACTTATTTTACAACCTCATAAATATAAATTTAGGAGGTTGTAAAACTATTTTTTTAAGCTTTTATAAATAGCTGTTTTAATTTTTTCTTCATTAATCCAACCATTAAAAGACTTATAACCTTCCGTAATTGCTTTATTTACTAATACTTCTTGTAAAGTAGCTTTATTATCAATTTCTTTTTGAATATTGCTTTTAATAGCATTTAACATTTTTAAATAGCTTTTTAAATCTGACCTTTTTGCAACATTACCATGTCCTGGAATAATCTTAGTTTCTTCATTTGATAGTAATATTACTTTTTCAATACCATCAATATATCCATTTATAGAACCACCAGACGCTAAATCAATATAAGGAAACTTGCCTTGAAAATAAGTATCTCCCATATGCAAAACATTATTTTTAGTAAAGTATATTATAGCATCTCCATCGGTATGAGCATTATGAATATGAGTAATAAGAACATCATCATTATTAAAATACATCATCATATCATCCGTAAATGTTATAACTGGTAAAGCACTTTCTGGTGATGCTTTTTTGGTTTTACCTCTTACAACTTGATCAACACTCATTCTTTTTCGAACATTATTATGAGCTACAATTAATGCACCTTCTTTTTCAATATTTTCATTTCCTCCAGTATGATCTCCATGCCAATGAGTATTTATTAAGTACTTAATGGGTTTACTAGTTATTTTCTTAATTGCTATTAATATCTTTGGAGTTAATGGAGCAAATTGATCATCAATCATAAAAACACCATCTTGTCCAATAAATAAACCAATATTACCTCCTTTACCTTTTAACACATATAATTGATCTGTTAATTTTATAGGTTCAATTTTCACCTCTTTTTTTTGACCGTTAGTATTAGTTGATATAAAAAAAAGTAATAATAATATTTTTATAGATTTCATTTCTAAATATATTTTTTTGAAAGTTACAACTTATGCTTTGTATATAAAACAGCAAAGTATATTTTTACAAAAAATACCTGTATGCAAATAAAAATTGAAGTTATAAAAACGAAGGATATACTATCAATTCTTCCTTTACTTTCAAAAATTAATACTAAAACACAACCAGAACTACTAAAAGAACGTGTTTTAGAAATGGCAAGTTTACCTCATTATGAATGCGTAGGCTTATTTTTAGATGATAAATTATCCGGAATTTCTGGACTTTGGTATTCAACTAGACATTATATTGGTAAAACTGTAGAACCAGATCATGTAATTATAGATGAAACCTTAAGAGGTAAAAAATTAGGCGAACAATTTTTTAAATGGATAGATAAACATGTGATTTCTAAAGGTTGTGAAGCAATCGAATTAAATAGCTACGTAAGTAATCCTAAATCACATAAATTCTATTATAATCAAGGATATGAAATTTTTGGATTTCACTTTTTAAAAGTATTAAGAAAAGATAAAAATTTTTATTAATTTCTTTAAAAAAAATTGCAGATGTTAAAAAACATTGTATATTTGCAACCGCTTACCAATAACGCGAAAGTAGCTCAGTTGGTAGAGCGTCAGCCTTCCAAGCTGAATGTCGCCAGTTCGAACCTGGTCTTTCGCTCAAAAAAGACTTTACTTAATTGTAAAGTCTTTTTTATTTTATAAACTTTTCAATTTATCACCAAAAAGCAACAATAAAATAATAGGAACAGCCAACATAATTACAAAAATTGTGTTCGTTGTAAATAAAATAGGGTTCAAAATAAGAGTTAATATAAAACCACCAATTGCACCACCTAAATGAGCTGCATGACCTATATTACCTAATTGTTTTTTCATTCCGTAAATTGAGTATAATAAATAACCAACTCCAAAAATGTAACCTGGTATAGGTATTGGAATAAAAAACAAATAAAGTTCTAACCCAGGATTTAATAAAATAGCAGAATACACAACACCAGAAACTGCTCCAGATGCACCAACAGCACTATAATAGGGTTCATTTTTATGATAATGTAAGGTATACAAACTACCTGCCATTAAACTTCCAAAATAGACTATCAGAAAAGGAATTGAACCTAAAAGTGTAGATACAAAACCTCCAAACATATACAATGCATACATATTAAAACCAAGATGCATCCAATCTACATGTAAAAAACCAGAAGTAAACATTCTAATTTTTTCTTTGCCTAATACTCTACCTACTTGAAATTTGTATTTATCTAAAAAAGAATAATTATCAAAACCTTTCATAGAAAATAAAACGTTAGCAATAATTATTAGTAAAATAATGGAATCAACACCTTGTAGCATCCTACAAACATAACAAAATCTCTTTGTTTTAACTATTTCTAATTAAATATAAATACTGATATTTGCATTAAAAATAGAACCCATGCCGTTTTTAGTTTTTGCACTTACTTACCCTTTTATTTGGCTTTTTTCTAGATTACCTATGAGAGTCTTATATATGAAATCTGATTTTTTTTTCTTTTTGATATATTACGTTTTTAAATATCGAAAAAAAGTAGTCTTAGAAAATTTAAAATTAGCATTTCCAGAAAAAACAGATGACGAAAGAATAAAAATAGCTAAAGGCTTTTTTAAGCATTTTACAGATTTATTTATGGAAAGTGTAAAAGCTTTTTCTATATCTGAAAAAGAAATTTTAAAGCGATATAAATATAAAAACCCTGAGCTTATTAACGACTTAGTTAAACAAGGTAAAAGCATTGCTTTAGTTGGTGCTCATCAAGCAAATTGGGAATGGTCTATTAGTTTACCATTAGTTTTAGATGGTGCAATTAGTGGTGCATACACAAAAATCGGCAATAAATATTTTGACAAAGAAGTTAAAGAGTCTAGAGAAAAATTTGGCGTTATAGGTTATAAAACTTCAGATACTGTAAAAGCAATGCAAAGAAATTTTACAGAAAAAAAACAAGGTTTATATATTTTACTTAGTGATCAATCTCCTCAATTGCCAAAAACCTTTTATTGGAGTAAATTTTTTGGTATAAAAGTACCTATTCATACAGGTGCAGAAATGTTGGCAAAAAGATTTGACTTGGTTGTAGTAAATTACATTACAACGAAAACAAGAAGAGGGTATTTTGAAACTGAATTTCAATTAGTAGCAGAAAACCCTAAAAAATATGATGATTATCAAATAACAGATAAGTATCTACGAATAACAGAAGAAAACATAAAAAAGCAACCCGAACTTTACTTATGGTCTCATAAAAGATTTAAACATAGAGATAAATTCGAAGAATGGAAAAAATTAAAAGTTTCTAAACCGAAAACCAAGAAGTAACTAATTCTTTTTCTATTGGTGTTACAAATTTATGTACATAATCATTCTTTAAAGAATCATATGTATAATCTTTAGACCAATCTTCTATATTATCAGTTAAATCATTTAATGACTTACAAATAAAATCTAACTCACTATTTGTAATTGTTGGATGTAAAGACAAACGAATCCATCCTGGTTTTTGAGTATTACAACCATGCAAAATTTCATCTTTTATTTTGTTAGATGTAATTTGATCTACATTTAATAAGAAATGGCCATAAGTACCAGCACAAGAACATCCTCCTCTAGTTTGTATTCCAAAACGGTCGTTTAATAGTTTTACAACTAGGTTAAAATGGTATTTCTCAAAATAAAATGAAAAAATACTTAATCGTTCTTTATGATTAGGAGCTAATATTCGAACACCATTTAAACTTTCTAAAGTGTTAAACATCACTTTATTTATTTCTTCTTCTCTCAGATGTATATTTTCTGTACCCATTTTGTCTTTCAATTGTATTGAAAGCGCAATTTTTATAGTTTGTAAAAAACCTGGTGTTCCACCATCTTCTCTAGTTTCAACATCATCAAAATAATCATGTTGTCCCCAAGGATTAGTATAGCTTACTGTTCCTCCTCCAGGATTATCTGGTATGGTATTCTTATATAATTTCTTATTAAAAATTAAAACCCCAGAACTTCCTGGACCTCCCAAAAATTTATGAGGAGAAAAGAAAATAGCATCTAAATACTCTTCTTCAATTTCTGGATGCATATTAATATCTACATAAGGTGCACAACAAGCAAAATCGATAAAACACAATCCATTATATTTATGAATTAGTTTTGCTACTTTATGATATTCAGTTTTAATACCAGTTACATTAGAACAAGCAGTAATTGAAGCAATTTTTATTTTTCTATGTTCATACTTCTGAATGCACTTTTCAAAACTTTTTAAACACACCAATCCAGCATCATTACAAGGCACAACTTCTACATCAGCAATAGTTTCTAACCAAGAAGTCTGATTAGAATGATGCTCCATATGCGAAACAAAAACAATCGGTTTTAAATCTTCGGGTACATTTGTATAGTCTTTTAAATTCTCTGCTACTTTTAACCCTAATATTCGTTGAAATTTATTTACAACACCAGTCATACCAGAACCTGTTGTTATTAAAACATCATTCTCATTTGCATTTACATGACGTTTAATAATATTTCTTGCTTCATGATAAGCAAGTGTCATTGCAGCACCAGAAGTAGATGTTTCTGTATGTGTATTTGCTACAAATGGCCCGAATTCATTACAAATTTTTTCCTCAATTGGCCTATAAAGCCTACCACTTGCAGTCCAATCTGCGTAGATTAAGTTTTGCACGCCATAAGGCGATCTAAAAGTTTGGTCTGCTCCTATAATTTGGTCTCTAAACTGAGAAAAAAACTGTTCTAAAATCATACTTATTATATTAAAATAATCTAAACCTACCTCCTATTAAAATATTATTTTGCAAGAAGAAAAAATCTTGTGAAGCACCGTCTAATGAACTAGTACTTATTTTAACATTTGGCATATTAATATATCCTCCCTTTAAATCTGCTTGAATAAAAAAGTGCTTTAAAAAAGTGATATTTAAACCTGCACCAATCGAAAGTCCGTAACCAGAAATATGAAAATCATCATGTCTTTCTTTTTCCAACAAAGTGGTATCTGTTTTTGGAAATAAAAAACCAAAACCAACACCTTCTGTAACATTTATCTGAAGGTTTTCAGAATCTAAACCAAACCAACTACTTACATCATCAAAACGATACAATTGTACATTAATATAATTCAAACCATCTGTGTGTTCTAGTCGTAAGAAGTCTTCTGTTAATTGAATTTCTTCACCATTATAAACACCATCATATTTTGTGTTTCCAATATTAATGTTCCCATTAATATCTACAAATTGATCGTTATTAACAACATATTTCATATGATCTACACCAATTGAAATTGTATAGTTTTCTTTAAAAAAATAACCTATTCGTGCATTTGTTTGTGGTTTAGTAAGACTCGTAATTCCAAAATAGTTTTTAAAAGAAAATTTTGTTGGAGTATCACTCGCTTTTACATTTTGTAATGTAAAATCATAATTTTCACCTTTAAACCGAATATCAGAATTAGAATAACTTGCCCAATTCCATCCCCAATAAGCAAAAAATTTCCCTTTATTAGAAACTTTTTTTTGTTGATTTTCTTGTGCGTTTACAGATACAGCTATAAGAATAGCTAGTAAAAAAATATTTTTTTTATAAAACATTTATGCAATTATTTCTTTAATTTCTTTAATAAACCTAACAGCTAAAGCATCTGCTGCATCTTGTGATTTTGCTTCTGTATAAATTCTAATAATTGGTTCTGTATTCGATTTTCTTAAATGAATCCATTCATCAGCAAAATCAATTTTTACACCATCAATAGTATTTACATCTTCATTTTTATAAGTTGATGCCATTTTTTCTAAAATCTCATCCACATTTATTTCTGGTGTTAATTGTATTTTATTCTTACTCATAAAATAACTTGGATACGAATCTCTCAATTCTTTACAAGACATTTTTTTATGCGCTAAATGAGATAAAAACAAAGCGACACCAACTAAAGAATCTCTACCATAGTGAGATGCAGGATATATGATTCCTCCATTTCCTTCTCCACCAATTACTGTGTTGGTTTCTTTCATTTTTATAACCACATTTACTTCACCTACAGCACTTGCTGTATAAGTTCCGCCATGTTTTTGTGTAACATCTCTTAATGCTCTAGAAGAAGATAAATTAGAAACTGTGTTTCCGCCACCAAGTCTACCTAAAACATAATCTGCACAAGCAACTAATGTGTACTCTTCTCCAAACATAGAACCATCTTCAGAAACTAAAGCTAAACGATCTACATCAGGGTCTACAACAATACCTAAATCTGCCTTTTCTTTTACGACTAGCTCAGAAATGTCAGTTAAATTTTCTTTTAATGGCTCTGGATTATGAGGAAACTGCCCGTTAGGTGTACAATATAATTCTACACACTCAACATTTAACTCTTTTAATAAAGCCGGAATAAAAATTCCTCCTGTAGAATTTACGCCATCTACAACAACTTTAAAATTGGCTTTTCTAATTGCATCTGCATCTACCAATTCTAAGTTTAATACTTCTTGAATATGCTTTTCTAAATATGTATTATCTTTTGAGTAAACTCCTAAATCATCAACTTCTGCAAAAGAAAAATCTTCACTTTCTGCTAAAGCAAGAATTTTTTCTCCTTCTTCTCCATTTAAAAACTCACCTTTTTCGTTTAACAACTTTAAAGCATTCCATTGTTTTGGATTATGAGAAGCTGTTAAAATAATACCTCCATCTGCTTTTTCTAAAGGCACTGCAACTTCAACTGTAGGTGTAGTAGATAAACCTAAATCAACAACATTTATACCTAAACCTACTAAAGTATTAGCAACTAAACTAGAGATCATTTTACCAGAAATACGAGCATCTCTACCAACAACAACTGTTATTTTTTCTTTGTTAGGGTTTCTATTTATAATGAAAGCTCCGTATGCTGATGCAAATTTAACTGCATCAATTGGTGTTAAATTATCTGCAGTTTTTCCTCCAATTGTACCTCTTATTCCTGATATAGATTTTATTAATGTCATAGTATTATTTATTATCTGAACAAAGATAAATTATTGTACTCTAAAATCTATTAAATTGTATTATTAGTTATTTCTGTAAATGTTAAAAATTACAATAGAAATTCATTTTTTAAAGAATAAAAAATATGATGCTATTGAAAACTCCATTATTAGGTCGTTATCAAAAAAAATAATCGAAATTTTTGTATATTTAAATTATACAACCAACTTATGATTCATTTTTTTAGAAAAATTAGACATCAACTTTTATCTACCAAAAGCATTAAAAAATATATCTTATATGCTTTGGGAGAAATTATTTTAGTAATGTTTGGTATTTTATTAGCTCTACAATTTAATAATTGGAACCAAGAAAATGAAAACACCAAGAAAGAGGAAATATATTTAATCAATGTTGTAGAGGATACTGAATATCAAAAAGGAGCTTTAAAAGAGCAAATTATTGATTATGAATATAGTATTAGTGTTGCCAATAAACTTTTAAAAGATTATAATAGACTTAAGAGTTTTACAAAAATTGATAGTTTAAATAACAAACTAAATGTATTAACTTTTGCCCATAGTTTTCCAAACACAAATAACACCTATCAAGAATTGGTTTCTTCTGGTCAACAATCTTTAATTCAAGAAAAAGAATTAAGCCTTGAGCTAATTGACTTTTATCTTTTTTGTGAAGATAATTTTATAGAGGTAAAAAACAATAATGATAATCTTTACTATAAAGAAGTATATCCTGTTTTAAATAGGTTATCTCAAAATAATATCTTTTTAGAAGATGATGATGAAGAAATCGTTAATAATAAAACAGTTAACCAATATTTAATTACTGAATTAGATAAACCAAAAAATATTTTAGCCCTATTAAATGCTATAAAAACACAAAGAATTATACAAACAATTCATTTAGAAATTGCAAAAGAAACTTTAGAAGGAGGTAAAGAACTTACTACTGAAATTGACAAATATTTGGGTTTAACTTTTGAAGATGTAAACCATTATGATTAAAAAAACCAGTGAAATAAATTCACTGGTATATTTAATCTTATAAATTACAGTCTTGTAAACTTAATAAAAGTTAGAATTTATTTAACTTTTTTCAACCCAATAATCTATAACTAAATCATTTTTATCAATTTGAATAATTAAAAATTGATAGTTCCCTAAAGTGGAACCTAAAATATATTTCAAAATAGTTATTTCTTTACTATTTTGTTTATACCATTTATTGTAATTCTGATCTCCAATTTTTACAGAATCAGGTCTTATAGCACTATTATTTAATTTACTTATAACTTATTTTTTAGATTTTCCTAAATAATTCTCAACTTCAGATTTTGACATCTCTTTTTTTAGAATGTTTTTAATAATATCAGAAACCATTTGTTTTCTTGGATTATTATTTATTTGAAAATCATTATTTATAATCCATTCTTTTTTATTAAATTCAATATTTGGCTGATAAAAATAAACAGAAATTACAAAAAATGAGATTAAGAAATAAGTTATTAAGCTTGTTAAAAAGATAGTAATAATCTGCAAAGGTTTATTACTTATAAAATTTTTCTTCTTTTTAAAAAAAAGATATATTAAATAAAATAATACTATCAATAAAAATAATTGTAATACTTTTAAGAAAATTGGATTCATAATTATAAGCTTGTTGTTGTTTTTTATCATTAATACTTAGAATAATGCTTGTATTTCTTTACTTTAAGTTTATAAGTTGTTTTTGCAAGAGAGTCTAATAACTTACTATTATAACCTTTCAAACATTTACTAAAAACGCGTTTTCCTCTACTGTCATCATAGTTAATTTCTATAGAATCTCTCTTAATTTCTTTTCTTGTAATTCTAGCTAAACTATCTATAATTCTATAGTTTCTCTTTCCTTGTAAAAATTCAGAGCTAACACTATTATCTTCTTGGATAATTCCAATTATTGCTTTAGAATGATTAAAGCCATAACCTAGACAGCTTATAAAATAATTTTTTTTATAATCTTCTACTAAAAAAAGTCTTTCTTTTAAATTTCTTTGAATTCCACAAGAATAAAACACCATTACAAAAACTATAAAATAGTTTGTTTTCTTTATATTCATATTGTTTAATCTAAAACCCATAAATCGATTGATTCTAAACCTGGAGCATTATAATGACATCCAGCAGAACATTTATTTTCTAAAAAAATATCAACATGACCTGTTGCCCAAGTTGGGCTAGACGAATTTAAAGAGTAAATTCCTTTTTTATCACCTATTCCAATACCTTTATGATTATTGAAAAAATCCATACTAGTTGACAAACCTGATTTTCCCCATTCATGAGCATCTGCAAAAAGTTTTATGATATGATTAGGTATTCTGGCACTTCTTAAAGCCTTTGCAAATTGCAAAGGCATATAATTATTTTTTTTCAATAAATAATACTTTTTAATTCTGTTTATTCTTTTTTATAAATCTTATTAAAAAGAATAACACAAAAACTATTAGTAACAAACTAACAATTTGTAAGACTATCATTGTTATATTAATTTCTGTAAGCTCCATAATTAATTTTCTTTTACTATAGAAATAGCTTCATCTGTTAATATATTTATTTTCACTGAATATGTAACAAGTAGAATTACTTGTTTAAAATAATTTACAAACCGTTTGTTTGTTTGTTTGTTTGTTTGTTTGTTTGTTTTCATAGTATTATTTTTTTTTAAATTTTATATTCTTCAAAATTAAGATGAAAAATTAATTCATACAATCCCTATTTATGGTGAAATATTCTTCTCCCCATTTATAGGTAGATACCTCATTGTAAATGGGGAGAAGTGAAAAATAAAACACTATTTATTAGTTATTTAATTTTTAAATTATTTTAAGTTTAACAGTTATAAAAGTATTGTTCGTTTTTTATAAAGCACAAAAAAAGTTAATTAAAAATTACTTTAGTTTTAATTCACAAAAAAAGCCGGTACAAATTGTATCGGCTTTTAAAATATATTAGAATTGTAAATAATTATTTACCTTCTTCCATTTTTTTCTTTAATGCTGCAAGTCCACCTATATCTCCTAAGGTAGTTTTTTCTGCTTCTGCTGCTTTTTTAACTGCTGCTTTCACATTTCTTTTTTCTTGCTCTTTAAAGATAGATGTATGAGAAACAACTACTCTTCTGTATTCTTTAGAAAATTCTAAAACTACAAATTTAAGTGTTTCACCTTTATCTAATTTAGTACCATCTTCTTTCTCTAAGAATCTACTTGGTGCAAAACCTTCAACTCCATCAGAAAAAGTTACAACAGCTCCTTTATCATTCTTTTCTTTTACAAGACCTTCATGAGTAGAACCAATTGCATACGTAGCTTCATGAGCATCCCAAGGATTATCTTGAGTTTGCTTATGACCTAAATTTAATTTTCTGTTTTCAACATCTAATTCTAAAACCTGAACTTCTAGTTTATCACCAACAGTAACAAAATCAGAAGGATGCTTAATTTTCTTAGTCCAAGATAAATCAGAGATATAAACTAAACCATCAATACCTTCTTCTAACTCAACAAAAACACCAAAATTAGTGTAATTTCTTACTGTACCAGTATGAGTAGAACCTACAGGATATTTAGTTGTAATATCTGTCCAAGGGTCTGGGTGTAATTGTTTGATACCTAAAGACATTTTACGGTCTTCTCTATCTAAAGTTAAAATTTGAGCTTCAACTTTATCTCCAACTTTTACGAAATCTTGTGCAGAACGTAAGTGAGTTGACCAAGACATTTCAGAAACGTGAATTAACCCTTCTACTCCTTGTTCTACTTCTACAAACGCACCATAATCAGCTAAAACAACAACTTCACCAGTTACTTTATCACCAATTTTTAAATCAGTATTTAAAGCTTCCCAAGGGTGAGCAGATAATTGTTTTAATCCTAATTGAATTCTAGATTTGTTATCATCAAAGTCTAAAATTACAAC
>CAJQQH010000002.1 GCA_905480405.1 uncultured Polaribacter sp.
ATTTAGATTTATTTGCAGATATGACTGGGGCTTTTGAACAATATGTTGCTGATGTAAAAAATAAAGATTTTCCTAGCGATAAAGAACAATATTAGTCATAGATTGGTTAGATATTTAGAACTATAGAGAACGAGATTTTTAATAGTTTAGATCTCCTTCTTTACATAAAATCTTTTTATTAATTTTTCTAACAATCTAATATACTAGAAACCTAATAATCGAAAATATGCATCGATATAAAGATTTTAAATTTTGGCAGTTAAGTAGAACATTTTGTAAAGATATTTATCTAGTTACGAATAGTTTTCCTGAATTAGAAAAATTTGGTCTAGTTTCTCAATTAAGAAGAGCTGTTGTTTCTATTCCTTCTAATATTGCCGAAGGGGCATCTAGGAAATCTAACAAAGATTTTTAAGAATTTCTTTAGGTTCTTTCTATGAAATAGATACACAACTTTTAATCTCTTTTGATTTAGGTTTTATAAGTCAAAACGAACTTGAAAATCTTAATAACACATTACATCAAATTATAAAAATGATGTCTAGATTTACTTCAAATCTAAATATCTAAAAATCCAACTATCTAAAAATCAAATTTTGAAAATCCTTCACCTAGATTCTAATCATCCTTTATTAATTAATCAATTAAACGATTTAGGTTTTACTAATGATGAAGATTATATTTCTTCAAAAAAAGAAATTGAAGCCAAAATTCATTTATATGATGGCTTTATCATTAGAAGTCGTTTTTCTATTGATAAAAACTTTCTAGACAAAGCAACTAACCTTAAGTTTATTGGACGTGTTGGAGCTGGTTTAGAAAACATAGATTGTGATTATGCAGAAAGTAAAGCTATAACTTTAATTGCTGCACCTGAAGGAAATAAGAATGCCGTTGGAGAACACTCTTTAGGTATGCTTTTATCACTATTTAACAAACTTAATAAAGCCGACAAAGAAGTTAGAAACGGAAAATGGCTTCGAGAAGAAAACCGCGGAATTGAACTAGACGGAAGAACAGTTGGTTTAATTGGTTATGGTAATATGGGTAAATCTTTTGCAAAAAAATTGCGTGGTTTTGATGTAGAAGTTCTTTGTTATGATATTAAAGCGGGTGTTTCTAATGAAAATTGTAAACAAGTTTCTTTAGAAGAACTTCAAGAAAAAGCAGATGTTTTAAGTTTACACACTCCACAAACCGAACTCACTAAAAAAATGATAAATGCAAATTTAATCAACGGTTTTAAAAAGAATTTTGGTTAATAAATACTGCACGTGGATCATCTGTAGTTACTAAAGATTTAGTTGCTGCATTAGATTCTGGTAAAATATTAGGTGCTGGTTTAGATGTTTTAGAATATGAAAAATCGTCTTTCGAAAACCTTTTTTCGGATGATAAAATGCCAGATGCATTCAACTATTTAATCAATTCAGAAAACGTTTTATTATCTCCTCATGTTGCAGGTTGGACAGTTGAGAGTAAAGAAAGATTATCACAAACTATAGTAGATAAAATTAAAGCAAAATTTTGTTAACTTGTTAGCTTTAAATCATCAACCAAAAACAAAAGGATGACTTACGAAGCAAATACACCAGAAGAATATATTTCTCAATTACCAGAAGACAGAAAATTGGTTGTTGAAAAATTAAGAAAAATTATCAATAAAAACTTACCAAAAGGTTTTGAAGAAGGTATTAATTACAACATGTTAGGTTACTTTGTACCGCATTCTAAATACCCAAACGGTTATCATTGCAACCCTAAATTACCTTTACCGTTTATGAATATTGCTTCTCAAAAAAATTCAGTGAACTTGTATCATAGTGGAATTTATGCAATACCAGAACTTCAAAAATGGTTTGTAAACGAATATCCTAAACATTGTAAACGCAAACTAGATATGGGTAAAAGTTGTATTCGTTTTAAAAAAATGGATGATATTCCTTATGAATTAATAGGCGAATTAGTTAGTAAAGTAACTGTTAATGAATGGATTAATACTTACGAATCTGTTCTTAAAAAGAAATAATAATGAAAAATAGAGTTACAGGTATTGGCGGTATCTTTTTTAAAAGTGAAGATCCTAAAGCCTCTAAAGAATGGTATAAAACTCATTTAGGTTTTAATACAGATAATTACGGATCTACCTTTTGGTGGAAAGATAAACAAGGAAATGATTGTTCTACACAATGGAGTGCTTTTGAAAGTAAAACCGATTATTTTGAACCTTCTAAAAAAGACTTTATGTTTAATTATAGAGTTGAAAACTTAGTAGAGCTATTACAAGAATTAAAAAAAGAAGGGGTAACTATTGTTGGAGAAATGCAGGAATTTGAATACGGTAAATTTGGTTGGATTTTAGATAATGAAGGCAACAAAATAGAACTTTGGGAACCCGTAGATAAAGCTTTTTTATAAACTTAAAATTTAATAATTATGGCAGAAGAAGATAAAAACAAAAAAGACCTTGTAGATAACGTAAAAGGAAAAGCAACAGAATTTGTAGATGATGCAAAAGAAGCATTTGAAATTGCTAAAGAAAAACTTAATGAAACTCTATCTGAAGAAAATATAGAAAAAGTAAAACAAAAAACAGATGAGTATACAGAAATCGCAAAAGAAAAAGCACTAGAGTTTAGTGTGGAAGCAAAAGAAACATTTGACGATCTTAAAGAGCAAGCATCTGAAATTGCAGGAGAAGCTGTAGAGCATTTAGCTGATTTTGCAGAAGATGCAAAAGAAGAAATTAAAGAAGTAACAGAAAAATCTAAGAATATATTTCAAAGAATATTCGGAAAATAAAACAACTCATGAATTTTTTATCAAATTACCCTGCAGAAGTATTAATATTACTTTTCTTAATTGTAACTTTTATACAATCTGGTATAGACAAATTATTAGACTGGAAAGGCAACGTTGCTTTTATAGCTGATCATTTTAAAAACTCTCCATTAAAAAACTCAGTACCTCTTTTATTAGGCATCATTTTAATTTTAGAAATTGTTGCTGGTTTTTTTATGTGCGTTGGCGTTTTTCAATTATACACTTCAGAAGCAAAAGAAATTGCTTCATTAGGAATAGAGCTTTCTGCGATTACTTTAATTTTCTTGTTAATTGGGCAACGTCTTGCAAAAGATTATGCAGGAGCGATGTCTTTAGCAGTCTATTTTATCATTACAGTTTTAGGTGTATATTTATTAAATAGTTAAAATTGATTATAATACAATCTCCTAATAAATTTTATTTATTAAAAAACTCCTTAAAACTTGCGTTTTAAGGAGTTTTCTTTTTTTGGTAAAGTATTTCTATAGATTATACTTTATGTTTGATTTTATTATTATTAAAATCGATTTTACAGCTTTTTAAGCACATAAATTAAAGAAGAATACTCAGATGAGCTTCTAGCTTTCATATTAGACATAAAACCTGTATAAAAAGATTTTATTGGATTCATTTTACCAGACTTATATTTTTCACTTAAAAGAGAAACATAATACGAATCGAATTTCATTGGTAGTGTTTTTTCTACCATCATATTCTCTTTAGAAAATAATTTAGAAATTGATGTTTGAGAAAAATGCCATAAATGTCTTGGCACATCAAAAGCTGCCCAAAACTCTTTGTAATACTTTGCATCGTAACTCTTGTAATTAGGAACCGCAATAATTAATTTTCCGTCTTTGGTAAGTAAATTTTTTAAAGTAGAAATATATTCTTCAAGATTTTCTACATGTTCTAAAACATGCCAAAGTGTAATTATCTCAAACTGTTTGTTTTTAATTTTAGACAAATCTTCTTGTAGTATAATTCCTTTTTTTGATGCAATATTTCTAGCACCTAAATCTGGCTCTACACCAAAAACACTCCAAGAATTATCTTTACAAACTTTTAAAAAATCTCCTGTTCCTGCTCCAACATCTAAAATATTTTTTTCTGGTCTAGAAGTAGTATTCTGATTAAAAAGATATGTATCAATCAGTTTTAACTTTCTTTTTAAAGTGATGTTTTTTACTGCTTGATATACTTTATCTAAAATTGATTTTTTAGAATCTGTATGAGAAATATAGTCTTCACTTTTATAATAGTCTCCTAAGTTTTTAGGAACCGGTTTTGTAACCAACATATCATATTCTTTGTTTATCGAAACTTGATAAACTTCATTAGAAACAGTATGATCTTTACAGTTTAAAAAAGGTTGTAAATCTAAATAAAAGTCTTTTTCTTTGGTCACTTATAATAATCTTAAAATTAAAATTTCTGCTTAAGCAGAAATTTAATATTGTATATTTTTTTTTAATATTTTTTAATTTGTTCCACGAGGAACATCTTAAAAAATATTGATAATTATCTACCCATATAAACTAACAATACAGAAATATCACTAGGAGAAACACCACTAATTCTACTTGCTTGTGAAATAGAAGTTGGTTGAATTTTACTTAACTTTTCTCTAGCTTCAAAAGATAAAGATTGTACTTTTTGATAATTAAAAGTAGAAGGAATCATTACATTCTCTAACCTATTTAATTTATCTGCATTGTTCTTTTCTTTGTTAATGTAACCAGAGTATTTTAAATGAATTTCTGCTTGTTCTATAACCTCTTTATCTATATCGTTATCCAACAAAAATTCACTAAGCTTTACAACACTTTTAAAATCATGTAAACTTAATTGTGGTCTTGCAGCAATTTTAAAAAGCTTCATAGATTGATTAATTAAAGCGAGATTCTTTGCTTCTAAAATAGGATTTATTTCTGCTTGCTTAACACTAGTTTTATTTAAAAAATCTACTAATAAATCGGTTTTATTTTGCTTAGCTAAAACTCTATCCATTCTTTCTTTAGAAGCTAAACCTAACTTAAAAGCTAAAGGTGTTAATCTTAAATCTGCATTATCTTGTCTTAATAAAGTTCTATATTCGGCTCTAGAAGTAAACATTCTATAAGGTTCTTCTGTACCTTTAGTAATTAAATCATCAACTAAAACTCCAATATAAGCTTCATTCCTTTTAAGAATAAAAGGTTCTTTTCCTTGTGTTTTTAAAGCAGCATTTACACCTGCCATTAAACCTTGCGCTGCTGCTTCTTCATAGCCAGTTGTACCGTTAATCTGACCTGCAAAAAACAAACCATCTATTAACTTTGTTTCTAAAGAATGTGTTAATTGAGTTGGTTGAAAAAAATCATATTCTATAGCATAACCATATCTTAAAAACTTTACATTTTCAAAACCTTCAATAGCTCGTATTGCTTTATCTTGAATATCTTCTGGAAGAGATGTTGAAAAACCGTTTACATACATTTCTACAGTAGTCCATCCTTCTGGTTCTACAAAAATTTGATGTCTATCTTTAGTAGCAAAACGATCTATTTTATCTTCGACAGAAGGACAATATCTAGGTCCTGAAGATTTTATTCTACCATTAAACATTGGTGATCTATCAAAACCTTCACGCAATAAATCATGCACTTTTGGATTTGTATATGTTAACCAGCAAGAGCGTTGTTTTTTTAATGCACTTGTAGTTGGTAAATAAGAAAACTTTTCAGTATTTACATCACCAGGTTGTTCTAACATTTTAGAATAATCTAAAGACCTACCATCAACTCTTGGTGGTGTTCCTGTCTTCATTCTTCCAGCTTCAAAACCTTTTTCAACTAAATCTTCAGTAATACCCGTAGAAGCTCCTTCACCTGCTCTACCTCCACCAAAACTTTTATCACCAATATGAATTAATCCATTTAAAAAAGTACCAGCAGTTATAACAACTGTTTTTGCTTTTACATGTAAACCCAAAGCTGTTTTAACACCAATAATTTTATTACCATCAAACAATAAACCGTTTACAGAATCCTGATAAAAATCTAAATTATCTGTTTGCTCCAACATCGTTCTCCAACATTCTGCAAACTGCATCCTATCAGATTGGGCTCTAGGACTCCACATTGCAGGTCCTTTGGATTTGTTAAGCATCTTAAATTGTATTGCTGTTTTATCAGTTACAATACCACTATAACCTCCTAAAGCATCAATCTCTCTTACAATTTGTCCTTTTGCAATTCCTCCCATAGCAGGATTACAACTCATTTGTGCAATATTTTGCAAATTCATTGTAATTAATAAAGTATGCGCGCCCATGTTTGCAGCAGCAGCAGCAGCTTCACTTCCTGCATGACCACCTCCTACTACTATTACATCGTATGTTGTTGAAAATAAACTCATTATCTTATAGTTCCACGTGAAACTTTTATTTTATTAAACTGATTACCAATCTTTTAACTGCACTAATGCAGAGTTTTCTGCATTTCTCATAGAGGTTTTATCTTCTACAGATTTATCTTTATAACCCATATAATGTAAAACACCATGAATCATAACACGATGCAATTCATCTTCAAAAGAAACCTTAAAATCTTTAGCATTATCTTCTACCCTTTCAGTAGAAATAAAAATATCACCACTAATTAACTTCCCAAGAGAATTATCAAAACTGATAATATCTGTAAGTGTATCATGTTGTAAGAATTCGACGTTTAATTTGTGTAAATATTCATCATCACAAAAAATATAATTAATTTCTCCAACTTCGAATTCTTGTTCTAAAGCAATATTTTCTATCCAGACTTTTAAAAATTTCTCATCTTTTAAAAAGAATGAATTCTCGTAATTAAATGTAATCATTTTACTCTTTTATAGAATCAGAGAAATAAACTCTAACTTTCTTTTTATAATTAAGTTGCAAAGGTAATGATTGTCTATTTAATATTTCTGTCTGATTATAGAACTGCTGTTTAAAATTTAAAGCCTTAATTCTGTTCCTTTGTTGTTTTATATTGTTGGCCGTAGATTTACGTTTTTTGTCTTTACCTTGTTCTAAAGCAGCTTTATCTAACTTTAATAATTCGTAATTTAACTGCTGCATTTTTTGAAAAGTACCATTATTAAAACCTTTATTAAGGATATCATTTTCTAGTTGTTCCATCGTTTTTAAGGCTTTTTTGGCAGCTGCATTTCCTCCTGGTTGATCAGAAGGGTTTTTATTTATAGCATTTTCTAGTTCTTGTCTTAACAAAGATTGTTGTTTAAATATTTCATATAGTTCACCATCTAAATCACCATTAGAATCTCCTTTTCCTTTTCCTTTATTTTTACCAGACTCTCCTCCTTCTCCACTATTACCATTCTTTCCTTTCTCCCCAGCTTTACCTTTTTCACCAGGTTTTTTACCTTCTTTACCTTGACCTTTTTTATCGCCCTTCTTCATTCCTTCTTTCATTTTTTTAGACAACTCACCTTGCTTTTTAATCAAATCTGGTAAACTAAAACCTTGGCCTTTTCCTTTTTTACCTTTCCCCATTTTCATAGACATGTTTTCTTTCATGCTATTTAAAATGTTACTTAAGTAATCTGCTAAACTATTTGTAGCAGTCATAACATAACGCTGATTTGAGATTCCCTGAGGGAATCTATTCTCGGAAAAATTATCTAGTGATAAATCTAAATTATAATGTGCTGTAGATAAATCGTCTTGGATTTTATTAGATATTTTTGGAACACGCATAGAAAGCACATATAAACTATCGTCTATATGTTCAAAATAAGTTCTTATTTCATTTTGCTTTTTTAGATCATTTCCAAAATCTGGATGCTTAGTAGATGTTTCATTAAATTTATTCATTAACTCTTCTTGTTGAAAAGAAAAAATTACTAAGTTTTCTAAAATCTTGCGTAAGTCATCCATGTTTTCTTCCATAGATTCACCTTCCATTTCTAACATTGCTTTTTGCATTTTAGCACTCATCTCTTTCATTTTTTTTGATGATTGCTTCTGACTTTTTTTAGCTTCTTTTTTATTATTATTTTTTAAACTTTCTTCAGATTTGTTAAGTTCATTATCAACATCTTCTTTCTCATCTTCAACATCTGGTAATTCCATTGGGTCTTTTAACTTCTCATTATCTTTATTAAGTTCCTCTAATTCTTTTTTAATATCATTAAACTCTTTCTTTATTTCTTTTTGAGCCTCTATATTAGTTTCTGGATTCTTTTCTAATGCTTCTTGTTTTTTAGCTAATTCATCTATTTTGTTAGCAATTTGCATTGTTTTTTGTTCAACATAAAAACGTTTAACCAATTCCAATGTTTTTTCTAAACTACGTTGTTGTTGTTTATTTTGCTGTGCTAATTCTTTAGCTTTTTTAACTAAATCTTCCTTATTAAGTTTATCAGCCATTTTCTGAATTTCATCCAATAACTTTTGTTGTTTTTCTAATTTTTTTAATTCTTTAATACGTTCTTTTAAATCTTCTTTTTTTTCTTGAAGGTTTTCATTCTCCTCTTTTTTCTCATCTAAATTCTCTTGCAACTTGTCTGTTTGACGTTGCATCATTTTTTTATATTGTTCTTGACGCTTAATAAAACTTTCTACTTTCTTTTTATCATTCCAATTAATACTCTTTTTATTTTGTAAATCTTGCTGAATAGTTTCTAACTGATCTTGTTGCTTTTTTTGCTTTTGAATAGAGTTTTCTAAATCATTAATCGTAGTTCTTTGTTCTTGCAACAACTCCTCTTCTACTTCATCTTCTGTTTTTTGTCTGTAATTAA
The DNA here is from genome assembly GCA_905480405.1 of uncultured Polaribacter sp. GTDB lineage: Bacteria > Bacteroidota > Bacteroidia > Flavobacteriales > Flavobacteriaceae > Polaribacter. The sequence goes on from CAJQQH010000002.1 coordinate 8,608, forward strand.
AAACCTTACTTTTTGCAGACTTATTTCCGTTTACTGCATCATTATCAAAAACTATAAAATACATTTCATAATTAGTACCTTTTGTAAGCTTTAAACCATCTGGAAACTGATAAAAAAAAGATTGAATATTATCTTTACTAATCTGAATATTATAAATATTGGTTTGCTCTGGTGTATTTTTATTATAATAAACTAACTGTAATTTTTTGATACCATGATCATCAGAAATCTGACCCGCAAATTCTGCTGTTCCACGTGAAATAGAATCAATATTTGAATTCACAGAAATTTTAGGTAATTCGTCCTTTACAACATCAACAGAAAATTGTAAACTTTCATAATCCTTTAAATTAACATTAGAAGAAGTTATTTGATAATTTAGTGCATTTTTAATTCGTTTTGTAAACTCGAAATTATTATTAGTTAATTTTATAAAATTGGTTCTGTTATTATTAGTGATAAAAACAACAGAATCAGTATTTAACGTAGCAACCTGCCAAGTAATGTTCGTACCCTCAGGAACTGTTAAATTACCTGAATTTTGTATCGTTTCATTTTTTTTACCAACATAATACGGATACTTTAATTTTAAATAAATTGTATTAATAGTTGGTGTTTCGGTAACATAAATTTGATAATCTTTAGACTGAACTCCATTTGCTTCAATATAAAAATTAATAGGTTTTTGCACATCTAAAAAAGTATAAGAAAAAGTACCTTTTCCTTTATTTTGTAAATAATATTGTTCATTTTCAAAATGGATTAAAGCCTCATTTGGTAACACTTTTCCTTGGGTCTTAACCAAAATAGAAATTGATTTTCCTTGCACAACATTTAAATGAGTATTTAAAAGAGAAAAAGAAAATAATGCAGGAGGGTTATATGCAGTTCTATGATTAACCACACGTTCTAAACTATCTGATAAAATATTATTATTACCTGTAAATAAGATAGTTAGTAATATTAAAAAAGGAATAATAGCATATTTTAAATACTTTTTGTTTTGTTTAAAATCTACTGCCTTTAAAAAAGGAATTGGTGCTAATTCTTCAGATTTTTGAATAATACTTGCTAAGATTAAATCTGAATTATTTACATTTTCTTTTAACTGTAAAACATTTAATAATTTATCCTGAACTTCAGGAAAATGACTTCCAATAATTTTTGATGATTGTTGCAAAGAAATTCCCTTTCTAAAACCAATTAACTTAGAAATAGGTATCATAATAAACTTAATCAATAAAAAAAGTTCTACAACAATAAATAACCAAAACAAAAAAGTTCTAGCAGTAGGTTTTAACCAAAAAAAGTATTCTAAAAATAACGTAAAAAACAAATATAAACATCCTAAAGAAAGAAATAGAATACTTCCTTTTATCAATTCATTTGTATAATATTTATTTGCAAATTGATGTAATTTATCTTCAATGTTTTTGTATCCTTCCATAATCAACTTATAAAAATACCGTTTTTGCATTGATTTGCAATCAAATAATTGTTAAAACGATTTGTAAGTATTTTAAATTATATACAACTAAAGGTTTATAAAAAATCAATTCATGAAAAATTTTATTAAAATAGTAATTCTATTTATTAGCTTATCAACATTTTCACAAAGCCCTTGGACAAAAGAAAAAGGAAAGTTTTATACACAGCTTTCTTTTACCACAATACCTAATTACGATACTTTATTTGGTGATCCAGAATACAATACAGAAAGAGAGACTGCAGATAATACAATTCAGTTTTATGGAGAATATGGTATTACAAATAGCACTTCTTTACTAGTTAATTTACCTTTTAAATTAATAAAAACAGGAGATTTTGTAAATCCTAATCTTTCGCAAGTTTCTAAAACAATAGAAGCATCAAAATCTGCTTTAGGAAATATAGAAATTGGGATAAAACACAACTTTTACAAAAAAGATTGGATTCTTTCTGGTCAATTTTCTGTAGAAGCAAACACAGGTTCTTATAATGAAGATTCAGGAATAAGAACAGGGTATGATGCTTGGTCTTTTACACCTCTTTTTTTAGCAGGAAAAAGTTTTGGTAAATCTTATTTACAAACTTTTATTGGAGCAAATATTAGAACTAACGATTACAGTTCTAACTTTAAAATTGGTGGAGAATATGGTAGAAAACTAAGTGAGAAATTCTGGTTAACAGGTTTTTTAGATATCTCTAAATCTTTTGAAAATGGTGATGTTATTTTACCTTCTGCAAATTTAGCAACAGGTTTATATGTAAATGACCAAGAATATGGTGTGGTGGGTGTTAAAGGAATTTATGAAATTAATAATAAATTTGGTGTAAATGCAAGTTTACCAGCTGCTTTTTTTGGTAACAATGTTGCAAAACAGTTGGCTTTTAGTATTGGTATTTATAAGAAGTTTTAA
>CAJQQH010000003.1 GCA_905480405.1 uncultured Polaribacter sp.
TGTAAACTAAGATTTTACACTCGAAAAAATATTGTGATTTATTTCTTCAACTTTACAAAACAACCATATACAAGTATAAAAGGCACAAAAACCTATTCTATATAATAATACAAGCTACCAATAAAATAGATGTAAACTCTCGAGAAAAAGAAAACTACAAAACCATTTTATACTAGTTACTGCAATAATTATCAATATAAAAAACATAACGATTGCATATAATTCGAGTTTTATTTTCGATTATCAACAAAGAAACATTTTAAAAAGAATAAGTTACTGTAATTTTAAAAAGAAAATTAAACTTATATTACATATAAAAAGGAAGGATATCTTAAAAAAAGAGTTTTAAAACAACAAGACTAACCTAATTAACACTAAAAAAACCTCAATAATAAACCGTAAAACAAATAGAAACACCTATAACTAAGCCTTGGAATCTTAAAAAATATAGTTTAACTAACTTTATAAACGTAGTATATATGTATAATGATAAATAAAAAAAAGCAAACAAAGAAAACTACTCTATTAAGAAACTACACACCTCTTTATAAAAATCTTTAGGGTTTTCTGCATGTAGCCAGTGACCAGCTTTTGAAATCTCTACAACTTTGTTATACGGAAAATGAACGTCAATTACCATTTTTTCTGACAAGAGTATATAATCTGAATTTTCACCTTTTAAAAATAATGTTGATTTATTATAAACTGTACCTTTAGGCAAAGGTTTACCTATTTCATTATTATTTTCTATAAGTGATTCTGCATTAAATCTAAAATCTAATACTCCTTTTTCTCTCCAATATACATTTTTCATCAAAAATTGACGCACTCCTACTTCTGGTATAAATTTAGACAAATGTTCATCAATCAATTTTCTTGAGTTATGAATTGAAAAGTCAACAGATTTTAAACCAGCTAAAATAGCATTATGATGTGGTTGATACTCTTTAGGCGAAATATCTACAAGGATTAACTTATCTACCAAACCAGGATAAGTAACAGCAAATAACATTGCTGTTTTACCTCCCATAGAATGACCTACTAAATAAACACTTTCTAAGTTATGATACTTAATATAGTTACATAAGTCTTCTACTAGTACCTTATAAGAGAACTCATACTCATGAAAACTTCTTCCATGATTTCTTTGATCTATTAAATGCACCTGATACTCTTCTGCAAATTGATTTCCAAGAGTTTTCCAATTATCACTCATACCAAAATACCCATGTAAGATTAACAAAGGTTTTCCTTCTCCTTTTATTGTTGAGTGTAAAATTTTATTTTCTTGCATTACTTCTTTTTATTAAACAGGTAATATTTAATTAATAGACACTTAAAAAACAACATTATATATAATGTATACTACTTTAATTTATCAATATACATACTAACAACATTTTCTAAGCCTAAGTATAGACTTTCAGCTATCAAAGCGTGCCCGATTGACACTTCTGCTAAATTAGGTATATTTTCTTTAAAGAATTTAATATTATCTAAACTCAAATCATGACCTGCATTTATACCTAACCCTAACTTATTCGCTAAAATAGCTGCTTGAGTATAAGGGGTTATTGCTTCCCTATTACCTAGATCAAATTGTGTTGCAAAATCTTCTGTATATAACTCAATTCTATCTGCTCCAGTTTTTGCTGCAGCTTCGATCAATTTTACATCCGTATCAATAAAAACAGAAGTTCTAATTCCATTTTGTTTAAATTCTTTAATTACTTCTTGTAAAAAAGATTGATTTGCAACTGTATCCCAACCAGAATTAGAAGTTATTGCATCAACTGCATCAGGAACCAAAGTAACTTGTGTTGGTTTCGTTTCTAACACTAAATCCATAAAAGATTGAATTGGGTTACCTTCTATATTATACTCTGTAGTAACAATCTTTTTTAAATCTCTTGCATCTTGATAACGAATATGTCGTTCATCTGGTCTAGGATGAATTGTAATACCTTCTGCTCCAAAGGATTCTATATCTGATGCTACTTTTAATAAATTAGGAACATTACCACCTCTAGAATTACGTAAAGTTGCTATTTTATTAATATTTACACTTAACTTTGTCATTGTCTAAAATTAGGCTGTAAAGATAATTTATTAAATCATTTTATCCTATATTCGTAGAGAATGAATATTAACGACTACATACTTAAAGAGATTAAGGCAATCAGCTTAAATAACACTGTAAAAAGTGCACAAAAGTTGTTTAAAAATTACCCTATTACACATTTTCCTGCTGTAGAAAATAATAAACTATTAGGTTCTTTTGCTGAAGATGACATACAAACTATTGAACATAAAGAGGATAAACTAGAAGAATATGCTCATTTACTTAATTCTTTTTTTACTGATGAGAAAGCATCTGTTTTAGAATTATTGAAAATTTTTGCGGATAATGACACTAATATAATTCCTGTTTTAGGTAAAAACAAAAATTACATAGGTTATTATGACCTTTGTGATGTTTTAGATGTTTTTTCTACAAGTCCGTTTATGCTTGAGGAAAGTGAAACTTTAGTTATTGAAAAACTTGAAGTAGATTACTCTATGGGAGAAGTTTCTCAAATTGTAGAAGCCAATGGAGCTAAATTATTAGGAGTGTATATATCTAAAAAAGATAATGATTTTATACAAGTTACTTTAAAAATAGTAACAAACGAAGTAAATGAAATTATACAAACATTTAGACGATACGATTACAAAATAGTATCTAATCATGAAAATGATATTTATTTAGAAGATTTAAAAAATAGATCTGATTATTTACAGAAATACTTAGAAATGTAAGTCTCATAAATACAAAAAGCAAAAAAAATATTGTGAAAAAAGTTGCAATTTACGGTCAATCCTATTCAATTTCTGCAGAGAAGGAAATTCAAATTTTACTAGAAGTACTTACAGATAACAATATTACCTGTTTTATAGAACAAAAATTTTACGATCTATTGATTCAAGGAAATATTTTAGATAAAAAATATCCAACTTTCTCTCATTTTAACGACCTAAATGATTCTTTTGAAGTTATGTTTACTTTAGGTGGCGATGGAACCATCTTAAGGGCTGTAACTTATATTAGAAATTTAGGAATCCCTATTTTAGGAATTAACACTGGTAGATTAGGTTTCTTAGCTACCATCAATAAAAAAACAATAAAAGAAAGTATAAATCTAATTTTAAAAGGAGAATACTCTATTCAAGAAAGAACACTATTAACAGTAAAGACCTTGCCGAAAACTGATGAATTTTCTGAACTTAACTTTGCTTTAAATGAAGTTACAATTGCAAGAAAAAACACCACTTCTATGATTGGGGTTAGAACTAGTTTAAATAACGAGTATTTAACAAATTACTGGGCAGATGGTTTAATAATTGCAACACCAACAGGCTCTACAGGATATTCTTTAAGCTGTAATGGCCCAGTGGTATCACCCGATTCTAAAAACCTAGTAATTACACCAATTGCTCCCCATAATTTAACTGCGAGAACAATGGTAATTTCTGATGAGACAAGTATTCAATTAACAATAGATTCTAGAGAAAAAGATTTTTTAATTTCGTTAGATTCTAGAATTACAACTGTACCAAAAAACACAGAAGTTTTAATTGAAAAAGCTGCATTTACAATTAAAAGTATTATTCCTAAAAATCAATCATTTTTACAAACTCTTCGCAGTAAATTATTATGGGGAGAAGACACGAGAAATGAAACAAACCTTTAACAACTAAGCAACAATAAAACTTTAAAATATTAGTTATTCAAAAAAGACTATATATTAACTCTATAAAGCAAATTGAAATAACTATATTTGCACGCTATTTTTTAGGATGAAAAAAAGTATACTATTAATTATTTTCGTTAGCTTTTCTACTGTTCTATTGGGACAAGTGTATGAAATTGGTGTTTTCATTGGAGGCTCTAATTATGTAGGAGATATTGGAAGAACGAATTACATATACCCAAACAAAGTTGCTGGAGCAGCTTTTTTTAAGTACAACTTAAACCCTAAAATGGCATTAAGAGCAACTTATAGTTATATACCAATTACTGGTGACGATAAAGATGCTGACACAGATTATAGAAGAACGAGAGGGCCAAATAATATTGGTTATAACTTTTCAAATACAATAAACGAATTGGCTTTAGGCTTAGAATATAATTTTTATGAATATGATTTATCTACGCCAGGTAAAACATGGACTCCTTATATTTTATTAGAACTAGCTGGTTTTAATTATAGATATATTGCATCTGAGCCACAGGCTAACCAATATATTTATAAAACAAAAAACTCTGTTGCTGTACCGATTGGAGTTGGTTTTAAATCGAAATTATCTGGATCATTAGCTTTTGCTTTAGAAGTTAAGTTTAGATATACTTTTGAAGACGATTTAGATTATACTACAAGTAAAATAACAAGCTTAAACATTGGTAATCAAGGAAAAGACTGGTATATGTTTACTGGTTTTTCTCTAACTTATACTTTTGGAAGACCTGCTTGTTACACAAAAGGATTATAACATATGGATAAAAAACTACAAATCGATTTACTTAAAGTTCCTAAACACGTTGCTATTATTATGGATGGTAATGGACGTTGGGCTAAAAGTCAAGGGATGAATAGAATTTTTGGTCATAGAAATGCTTTAACAGCAGTTAGAGAATCTGTAAAAGCCGCATCTCAAATAAATGTAGAAGCTATAACTTTATATGCTTTTTCTACAGAAAATTGGAATCGACCTAAATTAGAAGTAGACGCATTAATGAGTTTATTAATAAATTCACTAAAAAAAGAATTACCAGATTTCATGAAAAATGGAGTTAAGGTTAATTCTATTGGAGCAATTGAAAGTCTACCTAAAAAAGCTCAAAGAGTTTTAAACGATGTAATATCTCAAACTAAAAACAATACAGATATCACATTAACTTTTGCATTAAGTTACGGTTCTAGAGAAGAAATTGTTAACGCAATCAAAAACATATCTAAAAAAGTTGTTAATAAAGAGCTTGAATTAGAAAAAATAGATGAAAACACTATAAATAACCATTTATATACATTTAATTTGCCCGAGGTTGATTTAATGATAAGAACTAGTGGAGAACAACGCATTAGTAATTTCTTATTATGGCAAATGGCTTATGCCGAATTATATTTTACAGATGTACTTTGGCCAGATTTTAGACAAGAACATTTTTATGATGCCATCATAGAATATCAGAATAGAGAAAGACGATTTGGAAAAACAAGCGAACAAATTACAGAATAAATTTTTTATGAAATTATTTTCTGCTGCATTAGTGTTAACAGCACTATTTTTTAATTTTAGTGCAAATGCACAAATTAAAAACGATACAATTACCAACAATAAAAATATTTCTTTCGAAAAAGGGAAAGAATACATTTTAGGCGGTATTACTGTAACTGGTTTAAAGAAGTTTAGTGAAGAGACGGTAAAGGTATTTACTGGTTTAAGAGATGGACAAGTAATAAAATTACCAGGAGATAAACTTACAAGTGCAATTAAAAAACTATACGAAAGCAAACAGTTTAGCGATGTAGATGTTTATCTAGCCAAATTAGATGGTAATGCTGTTTATCTTCAGTTTGATGTACAAGAACTACCTCAACTAAATAAATTTAAGATTAACGGTGTAAAAAAGTCTAAGGCAAAAGAACTTATTAAAGATACAGAGTTAAAAGAAGGTATAATGGTTACAGACAATTTAGTTGTAACTACAAAAAATTATATTACTAAAAAATATACTGACAAAGGTTTCTTAAAAACAAAAGTTAATTTAAATGTTGTTAAAGACACTTCTGATATAAATACAGTTAATATGACTGTACTTGTTGATAAAGGAAGAAGAATTAAGATAAAAGACATTATTTTTACAGGAAATAAAGCTCTTTCTGGTAAAAAACTTAGAAAAACGATGAAGAACACCAAGGAAAAATTGATTGGTCGTTTCTGGAAATCATCAAAATATATAGAAGAAGACTACCAAGAAGACTTAGAAAGTATCCTTGATAAATATAGTAGGTTAGGTTATAGAGATGCACGTATTTTAAGTGATAACATTACTTGGAATGAAGACAATACAATTAATATAAATATCGATTTAGAAGAAGGAAAACAATATCGATTTGCAGAAATCTTGTTTGTAGGAAATAAAGAGTACACAGATGAACAATTAAGAGCGATCTTAAAAATTGATAAAGGAGATGTATATAATGGTGCTGTATTAGAAGAAAGAGTAAAAGGAGACGGAACACCAAATTCTGTTGATATCTCTACTACTTACCAAGATAATGGATTCTTGTTCTCACAAATTAACGCCGTAGAAACAAAAGTAAAAAATGATTCTATTACCGTTGAAATTAGAATAAGAGAAGATGAAAAAGCACGTATTAAAAAAGTAACCGTTTCTGGTAATGACAAAACAAATGACCACGTAATCTTCAGAGAACTAAGAGTAAAACCAGGAGATTTATTTAGTAGAAGTGCAATAATTAGATCTATAAGGGAAATTGGGCAATTAGGTTTCTTTGATCAAAACGTATCTCCAGATGTTGTTCCTGATTATCAAAATAAAACGGCAGATATCGACTTTACTGTAATTGAAAAAGGAGGAAGCCAAATAGAATTACAAGGTGGTTATGGTGGTGGATCTTTTATAGGTACATTAGGCTTATCTTTTAACAACTTTTCTATAAGAAATCTATTTAATAAAGAAGCATACACACCATTACCAATGGGTGATGGACAAAAATTGGCTTTACGATTACAATCTAGTAGAACATTTAATACGTATAGTTTTTCATTTACGGAGCCTTGGCTAGGTGGTAAAAAACCAAAGTCTTTATCATTTTCTATATATTCTTCTAATCAATATCAATACAACTTTCAAACTGGAAACGTAGATAGAGGTCAAAGTTTAGGTATTGTTGGTGCATCTATAGGTTTAGGACAACGTTTAAAATGGCCAGATGATTATTTTCAGTTATCACAAACAATTAGTTACCAAAGTTTCAACTTAAACAACTATGGTTTTCAAGTAGGAACAGATGTTTTAAGTAACGGTACATTAAATAACTTATCATATAGTGCAGTAATAAGTAGAAGTTCTGCAGGACCTAGTTTAATTTTTCCAACTTACGGGTCAGAATTTTCTTTTGCCGTAAAAGCAACATTACCTTATTCTTTACTTAATGATAAAGATTATAGTAACTTAGAAACACAGGATAAATACAAATGGTTAGAATATTACAAACTAACTGCTAAAGGTAAATGGTATACACCGTTTACAAATAAGTTGGTTTTAATGACTAACACAGAAATGGGTTACTTAGGATTTTATAATGATGAATTAGGGCAAAACCCATTTGAGCGTTATTTTGTTGGAGGTGATGGTATTGCTCAGTTTCAATTAGATGGTAGAGAAACTGTTGGTTTAAGAGGTTATGAAAACAGCCAATTATCTTCTGCTGAAGGAGGAACAATTTATAATAAATTTCAGATGGAATTAAGGTATTCTATTACAGATTCTCCATCTGCATCAATATATACATTAGGTTTCTTAGAAGCTGGAAATTCCTATGACAATTTTAGTTCATATAATCCGTTTGAATTAAAACGTTCAGCAGGATTAGGTATAAGAATTTTTATGCCTGCGTTTGGTTTATTAGGTATAGACTTTGCACATGGTTTTGATCCTTTACCAGGACAAACAGAAAAATCTGGTTGGCAAACACATTTTATTATTGGAAGACAATTCTAGGAAAACTGTACATTTGTAATGTCGAAAGTTTTTTTGGCACGGTTTTTTCTAAATACATTATACAAATGAAAAAAATATTTTTATTAGTCGTTCTTTTATTTAGCGTATCAACTTCTTGGTCACAAAGAGGTCAAATAATAGCTTACATAGATATGGAATACATTCTAGAAAATGTTCCAGAATATCTGCAAGCGCAAAATACTCTTGACTCTAAAGTTGCAAAGTGGAGAAAAAAATTAGACAAACAAACACGTCATATAGAAGTGCTTAAATCTGATTTAGCAAACGAAAAGGCAATTTTAACTAAAGATTTAATTGAAGAAAAAGAGGAAGAAATTACCTTAAAACAAATAGAACTAAGAAGATTAGAATCTTTATACTTTGGACCTAAAGGAGATATGTTTTTGGTTAGAAAACAATTGGTTAAGCCTATCCAAGATCAAGTTTATAATGCAATACAAGCAATAGCGAAAAGAAAAAAATACGATTTTGTTTTTGAAAAATCTAGTGACTTAGTTATGCTTTATTCAAATAAAAAATATGATATTAGCGACCTCGTTTTATCTACTATAGACAGAACTAGACTTTCCAATAAGAAAAAAGAGGAAAGAAACAAGAAAAGAGAAAAAGCTTCTACTCCTAAAGTGTTAACAGAAAAGCAAAAAGACATTGTTGCTAAAAAAGAAGAAGTTAAAAATAAAAAGGTAGAAGCAATCGCTAAGAAAGTTGCAGATAAAGAAGCAAAAAAGAAAGCAATAGCTGACAAGAGAGCTGCTTTAATTAAAAAGAGAGAAGAGAAAAGACAATTATTAAGAGAGAAGAAAGAAGCGTTAAGAAAAAAGAAAGAAGAGGAACAAAACAAAAAAGACAAGAATAACAATTAAATTAAAACAAGAATGAAAAATTTAAAAACGTTACTATTAATTACAGTAATAACATTAGGATTAAATAGTAGTGTAAATGCACAAAAAATAGGTCATGTTAATTCTATTAGAGTATTAGCAAATATGCCAGAAACCAGAGCTGCTACAGTAGAACTAGAAAAAACTGCTAAAACTCATTCTGGTGATATTGTTGCCATGAAGAAAAAAGGCGAAAATAAAATTACAAAATATAGAGCTGAGGCTTCTGCACAAACTGAAGAAACAAATGCTCAAAGAGCTCAAGAAATTCAAGTAATAAACTTAAAATTACAAGAGCTTCAAAAAACGGCTCAAGAGACTTTAGGTAAAAAAGAAGCTACTTTAATGGCTCCTATATACAACAAACTTCAAAAAACATTAGAAGAAGTTGCTAAAGCTAAAGGACTTTTATACATTTTAGATGTATCTAAAGGAAGTGTTATAGTTGCAAATGGTACAGATATTTATGAAGACTTAAAAGTAAAATTAGGTTTATTAAAAGATCAACCAGCACCGAAACAATAGACTAGTTAATACTTACGAATAAAATATATTTAAAACCTACTTTTTATAAGTAGGTTTTTTTATTTTTACGACTATATGAAATCTAATAATTCTCCTATTGGCATTTTTGATTCTGGAATTGGAGGCACTTCTATCTGGAAAGAAATAACTACACTTTTACCAAATGAAAATACTATCTATCTTTCTGATAGTAAAAACGCTCCTTATGGAGAAAAAAGTAAAGAAGAAATTATTAATCTATCAAAAAAAAACACAGAATTTTTACTGAATCAAAATTGTAAAATAATAATTGTTGCTTGTAATACAGCAACTACAAATGCTATAAAAATTTTAAGACATAAATACAATGTTCACTTTATAGGTATAGAGCCTGCGATTAAACCTGCTGCACTTAAAACAAAATCGAATATAATAGGCATACTTGCAACTAAAGGCACCTTAAATAGCGAATTATTTGAAAAAACATCAAGTACAATTAGTAAACAAATTATTATTAAAGAAAAGATAGGTAAAGGATTAGTAGAACTAATTGAGAGTGGAAAAATAACATCTAAGGAAACAACAACTTTATTAACAAATTACATAACTCCAATGATTGATGAAAATGTAGATTGCTTAGTTCTTGGTTGTACACATTACCCATATTTAATACCTCAAATAAGAGAAATAGTGGGTAACAAAATGCAAATAATAGATTCTGGTGAGGCTGTTGCTAAACAAACAAAAGTGATATTAGAGCAAAATAACCTTTTAAGTAATAATAGTAAAAATGGTGTACATAAGTTTTACATCAATAAAAATAAAAAAGTTTTAGAAACAATTATTTCTAATGGTGCTAACAAAATAATAACTGTTACCGAGAAAGAGTTTTAAAACCCGCCAAAAGAAGTATTAATGTTAGGGCAAGCTGCAGCTCTTTGTTTTCTAGTCCAAAGGTTTATACCTAAAGAAATTTGATGAAAACCAGAACTAGAAAACACTACATCATTCATTTGATTTGTATAGGTGTAAGAAAACATTAAATTTTGATAATTTAAACCTATAATTGGTGAAATAAATTGAGAGTTTTCTATTGCATTAGCATCAAAACTTCTTCTATAAGATAATGCCGCCCAAAGTTGAGTTTGAGAAATGTTTTTATAAGCTTTAATGTTAAAATCTGCTATTCTTTCTCCAGTTCCTTCTTTAAACTGTAACATTACAGAAGGCTCAAATTGTACAAAAAGATCTTGTCCAAAATAATAACCAGCTGAAAATATATAATTTCTTAAATCTAAAGGTTCTAGAACGTTTAGATTATTTTTTGCAGTTAATAATAGATTTTTAACTGTAAAGTAAGAAGATAAACCACCTAAATGATAAGCTACACTAAAATCTGCATTATAATAACTTGTGCTTTCAACAATTGCTGCTACTGCTCTATCTCCAGTAAAAGTTCTTTGATCAGATTGGTTTTGAACAAATGTAAAAGCTAAACCAAACGAAAGTTGGTTAAAAATGTTTGTATTACTTAATGGTAAATGATATGAATAAGAACCTTGAATTCCTTTTTGAGAATGAAAGCCGTTTTTATCATTAAAAAGGACAAAACCATATCCTGCTCTAGACTCATCACTAAGTCTTGTATGAAAACTTATAGTCTGTAATTCTGGTGCGTTTGGTATACCAGCCCACTGTTGTCTTGCGGTAAACCTTAACTTACTAGAGTTACCTATACCTGCTGCAGAAGGATGAACTAAATACACGTTATCTGATAGATAATCTGTATAGATTGGTAATGTTTCTTGAGAATTACTATTTAAGGTAAAAAAGAAGAAAAACAATAAACAAAACTGTATGTAAATTAACTTCATTGAGGATTCTAATATTTTTGAGATTCCAAATATATTGTTTTTATAAGAATAAATACTTTTCAACTGAAAGATTTAACATTATTATTAAACAGAAAACTTATGGATTTATTATCCTCATTAAAAGTTATTTAATATTCGTAAAGTAAACAATCGAAAAAAGGAAATTCTTTGTATTTATATCAATCTCTAATGGCAAGCATTTGTAGAAGAAACTAAATCTGTAATTGGTGCAGGAGAAATATAGGGAATTCCTAAACCAAGGCCTCTTAAAATAAACAATGCCCCAATAAAAATAACAAAAACAGGTATTATTTTTTGAATTTTTAACCTGAGATTACCTTTAGCAAAAGCCCCTAGATAAACTACTGCAGTCATAAGTGGAATTGTACCCAAACCAAATAAAAACATATATAAACTACCTTCATAAGCATTAGAAGTTGCTAATGCTCCAAAAATTGCCATATACACTAATCCGCAAGGTAAAAATCCATTTAGAAAACCAATAGTAAAAAAAGTATCATTCCCTTTTTTCTTCAATTCATTTCCTAAATTATTTTTTATTTTTAAAATGACTTTACTAATTCTATTAGAAAAGCTAATTTTTTGAAATAACTTTGGAAATAGAATTACCAAAATCATACTAACACCAACCATTATAGATAACTGCTGTTGGAACCCAAAGAAATAAAAACCTTTTCCTAAAAGCCCGAATAATAAACCAATTAAACTATAAGTAAGTAATCTACCAAAATGATAACTAAGTATTTGAAAGAATTTTTTTACGGGTTTATTTCTATCTACTGGCAACATAAAGGCTATTGGCCCACACATACCTATGCAATGGAAACTACCCAATAAACCAAATATGATTGCAGAAAGAAACATTATAGGTTCAATTCTTTTTTAAATAAATATTCTTTATTATTGTAAGACCAAGCAACAGAAATGTTCCAACGACCATCCAATAAACGTTTCTCAGGCACGAGCAAATATTTATTAGAAATTGAAATTGGTATTTCAAAATCTAATTGTTTATTAGATGGTCTATATAGGAACACTTTTCCTTTAATCATATTATATTCAAAATCTTTTGGGAAGTTTATGTTTAACCCTTTTTCAGTTCTATTTATAGTTATATTTTCCTTTAATTCTGTTGCATTTTTTTTGGCATCTATTTCTTGTTGATACTTTAGTTCTTGTTGATAATATTTATCTGTAACTAAATCATAACTATACGTTTTATCTGTGCTCATTGTTATCACAAAATATAATATAAAACCAATAAATGCGACAATTGCAATAACAATACCTGTACCCCAGTTTATTTTCATAACGTTTATTTTATCTATAACTTCTTGGTCCTAAAAAATTTGTAATGGTAGTTTCAATTAATTTATCACCACTAAAAACACCTATTTCTATTTTAATCTTATCTTTTTCTAAGGCAGATTCATTTATTTCTATAAACAAAGTCCCTTCTGCCAAACCTTGTTTTGGAACCATAAAATTATGGTTAGAAACTAGCTTTATTGCTCCTTGATGGGACAAAATTTTATAGCTAACATCTGTAATATCTTTTGTCGTTTTATTAATAACTTTATAGGTGTATACATTGCTAATAATGTTATTTTCTTTGTGTTCATATAATTGCCCGGGTAATCTTAAAATATTTGCTTCTACCTCATTTCTTAAAAACAACATACCTATTAAAATACCAACTAAGATGAATAGTACTGCAGAATATCCTTTTATTCTTGCAGAAAACTCAAAAGGTTTCTTTTTAGCAATATTATCTTCACTTGCATACCTTATCAACCCTTTAGGATAACCAACACTTTCCATTATATGATCGCATTCATCTATACAAGCTGTGCAATTTACACACTCTAACTGCGTACCATTTCTTATATCTATTCCTGTAGGACAAACAACAACACATTGTTTACAATCTATACAATCTCCTTTACCAACAGCGTTTCTATCTTCATTTTTTCTAAATTTCGACCTTCCCTTCTCACCTTCTCCTCTCTTGTAATCATAAGCAACATTAATTGTTTTATTGTCTAATAAAACTCCTTGTAATCTACCATATGGACAAGCAATAATACAAACCTGTTCTCTAAACCAAGCAAATATAAAATAGAAAACACATGTAAAAATAGTAAGAGAAATAAGTGTTCTAATATTATCTAAAGGATTACCTGTTATATAACTTATAACAGTATCACCACCTATTAAATAAGCTAAAAACACATTGGCAATAATAAAGGATATGATAAAGAAAATGGTCCATTTTAAAACACGTTTTCTAATTTTCTCTGCATTCCAGGGTTGTTTCTCTAATCGTATTTGCTTTCCCCTGTCACCATCAATCCAATATTCTATTTTTCTAAAAACCATTTCTAAAAAAATGGTTTGTGGACAAATCCATCCGCAGAAAATACGACCAAAAACAACTGTAAAAAGGATTACAAAAACAACACCAACAATCATTGAAATTACTAACAAATGAAAGTCTTGAGGCCAAAACGGAAATCCGAAAATATTAAACTTACGTTCTAATACATTAAAAAGTAAAAACTGATTTCCTTCAATTTTAATAAAAGGAGCAGAAAGTAAAAAAAGTAATAAAAAATAACTTACATAACTTCTATACTTGTAATATTTTCCGCTTGGTTTTTTAGGATACACCCAAGAACGCTTTCCTTCTGTATCTATAGTACCAATACTATCTCTAAATTGTTCGTTCTTGGATGTTTCCATGCTAACTAATAAAAAATTAACTTATTAAAACTCTCTTTTTCTAACTATTCTCCCCACTTTTCTCCTTGAGGCGCTTTTGCTTTTGCGGGTGTAGTACCTTGTAACGATAATACATAACTAGCTACTTTTGCAATATCTGCAGCCTTTAATGTTTTATTCCAAGCAATCATTCCTTTTCCGTCTCTACCTCCGTTAGAAATAGTCGTAAAAACATTTTTAACTCCTCCTCCTAAAATCCAAAATTCATCTGTTAAATTTGGTCCTATAGAACCTCCACCATCACCTAAATGACATGAGGCACAATTTAAATTAAATACCGCCTTTCCTCTTTTTAAATCTTTGGCATCTGTTAATAATGTGACACTTTCTGCTGTAATTAAGTCGGTTGCTGTAGACTTATATTTATTAATTTCCATTCTTGCTTCAGCTACAGCTTTCTCATATTCCATTACTTGCGTATCTCCATCAAGAACTTCAAATCTTACTAAATAAACAACTGCAAAAACAATTGATGCATAAAACATGTATTTCCACCATGGCGGAAGAGAATTATCTAATTCTCTTATTCCATCATAATTATGATCTAAAATAATTTCTTGTTCCTCTTCTATCGCTTTAGCTTTTGTCCAGGATTTTAGTAAATTTTGTATCCAAGCTTTTGGTGCCTCTGGTATAATACCATCTTTTTCATTTTGAAGTTCCCTAGCTTTAGAAGTAGCAATAACATTAACTGCTTCTTTAACAACAATAACCAAAACAAACCCTATTAATGCTAACCACACAAGGGGGTTTTCATAAATATTTAACGGATTTTCATAAACCATAAAAGATTTTGCAAGTGCTATAAACGTAACAATAACAAAAATTACATATACTGTAGATTGAAAATATTTTTTCATTTTGATTTATTTTTAATGATCTAATGGTAAATTACTGACCTTATTTATATATTCTTTTTTTGCTGTAAAAACCCACCAAAATAAGGTTACAAAAAAGGTGAAAAATATGATTAATGATATCATTGGATATATTTCTATACCAGTAATACTTTCTAGATGACCTTTTATAAATTTAAACATGGTATTAGTTTTTAGCAGTTTTTTGTTCGTCTTTTACTTTAATATCTGTACCTAATCTTTGAATGTAAGCTATGATAGCAACGATCTCTCTATCCTTCATTTCAATAAATTCTTTTCCGTTTTCTTTAGCATACTTTTTATCAGCTTCATAATTTTTTGCAAAATCTGGATCTTGATATAAGTTTTCCTCAATTTTTTGACCTTGAGCGTCCATTAATGCTTGCGCATTTGTAATTTCTTCTTCAGAATATGGAACTCCTAAAGTTACCATTGCATTCATTTTTCCTTCAGTATCTGATTTATCAAGCTTATTATTTAATAACCATTTATAAGAAGGCATTATAGAACCTGGAGATGTACTTTGTGGATCGTACATATGGTTTAAGTGCCAACTATCAGAATACTTTGCACCAATTCTATGTAAATCTGGTCCTGTACGTTTTGAACCCCATAAGAAAGGATGATCGTATACAAACTCACCTGCTTTAGAGTATTCTCCATAACGCTCAACCTCACTTCTAAATGGTCTTACCATTTGAGAGTGACACCCCACACAACCTTCTCGTATGTATAAGTCTCTACCTTCTAACTCTAAAGGTGTATAAGGTTTTACACTCGTAATTGTTGGTATGTTAGACTTTACTAATAACGTTGGTACAATTTGTACAATACCACCTATTAAAATAGCAACAGTTGCGTAAATAGTTAATTTAATTGGTTTTCTTTCTAACCAAGTATGCCATCCTTCTCCTTTAGTTCTGTACTTAGAAACTTTAGTTAGAGCTGCTGCTTCTGCTAACTCATCTTCTACTCCACTTCCTTGTTTTACAGTTCTTACTACATTGTACAACATTACAATTGCACCTATAATAAACATTGTACCACCAATAGCACGCATCCAATACATTGGAATAATTTCATTTACTGTTTCTAAGAAATTTCCGTAGGTTAAAGAACCATCTGGGTTAAACTGTTTCCACATAGAAGCCTGAACAAAACCAGCAACATACATTGGTAAAGTATATAAGATAATACCTAAAGTTCCTATCCAAAAATGGAAATTTGCTAATGCTTTAGAGTATAATGTAGTTTTAAACATTCTTGGAATCATCCAATACAACATACCAAATGTGAAGAAACCGTTCCAAGCTAATGCGCCAACGTGAACGTGAGCAATAATCCAATCAGAAAAATGGGCAATTGCATTTACATTTTTAAGTGATAGCATTGGTCCTTCAAAAGTTGCCATACCATAACCGGTAATTGCAACTACCATAAATTTTAAAACGGGATCTGTCCTTACTTTATCCCAAGCACCACGAAGGGTTAATAATCCATTTATCATTCCACCCCAAGATGGAGCTAATAACATAATAGAAAATGCTACACCTAAATTTTGAGCCCAATCGGGTAATGAAGTATATAATAAGTGGTGAGGTCCTGCCCAGATATAAATAAAAATTAACGACCAAAAGTGTACAATTGATAAACGATACGAATATACCGGTCTGTTTGCTGCTTTAGGTACAAAATAATACATCAACCCTAAAAACGGAGTTGTTAAGAAAAATGCTACAGCATTATGACCATACCACCATTGCACCAACGCATCCTGAACTCCTGCATACACAGAATAAGATTTAAATATACTAACAGGTAATGCTAAACTATTAAAAATATGAAGTACTGCAACGGTTACAAAGGTTCCTAAATAAAACCATATAGCTACATATAAATGTCGTTGTCTTCTTTGTAAAATTGTCCAAATCATATTTACACCAAAAGCAACCCAAACTAAAGCTATTGCAATATCTATTGGCCATTCTAACTCTGCGTATTCTTTAGAACTAGAATACCCTAAAGGAAGTGTTATTGCTGCTGCAACTATAATTAATTGCCATCCCCAGAAATTAAAATTACTTAAAAAATTACTTGCCATTCTCGCTTTTAACAACCTCTGCAATGAATAATACACACCTGCATAAATTGCATTTCCTACAAAGGCAAAAATCACAGCATTCGTATGTAATGGTCTTAAACGACCAAAACTTAACCACGAAATGCCATCTGTAACATTTGGGAATAAAAACATAAAAGCAAGTAGTAAACCAACAGAGAATCCTACAATTCCCCAAAGTAGTGTTGCGTAGATGAATTTTTTTACGATTTTATTATCGTAATAAAATTGTTGCATTTCCATAATTTAATATTTAAAGTCTAGTTAATTTTCTTATTCTCTTTTACAAGTTCATCATCAAACAGCATTCTAACTGAAGGTGTATATGAATCATCATATTGTCCTTTCTTTACTGAATAAATAAATGCGATAAAGAATACAATTGCCACTAAAATACTTAGTGTTAGTAGTAGGTATATTACGCTCATATCTTGCCTGATAATTTGATACATCAAAAATAATTATGAAGCAGTTCTTAAAATATGACTTTTATCATGTTTCTATGACTTTTACTAAATAGTTCTAAATTGAAACCAACTTTCCTTGATTTATATATTTAGAATAAAAACATAAAAAGGTTTAAACTCTAAGAGTTTAAACCTTTTTATACTTATAACTAAATAGAAAATATGTTTACTTATTTTACAACTTATTAAATGTACCTATAATAGTTACATTTCGACTCTTAATAACATCACCATAAATGGCAAAACTAAAACCTGTTTCTAAAAATTCTATACTAACTCCGTAATTAAGAATCATGTTTCCATAAATTACCAAGCTGCCCTCTACTATATATCAAAGTTACATTGCAATTAATATTAAATGAATTTCATTTATTATATACACTTCCTTGTGCTAAAGAACCACTCATATAAAAGTTTCCTCAACTGTTTATTTTTAAACCATTTTGTAGGGCTACAAGATCCATAAAAAGTTAAATATGCATTAATATTTACTCCTGATAAATTAGCAAAATCACTACAGGAATGAGAATCATTAAAATTAACATTTAACCAACAGTCATCTATATAAGCAGGCAAATTACTATATGTAATTTATGAAACAGAAGTATTTGTATTTTATATTTAAATACGAAAAAATGTATTAACTTAAAATAGCTTCAACAAGGAATCCAATACTAATAAGTAATATTATAAATATCAGAAATACTCCAAAAGGATTGGTTTCTTCTTCCTGATTATAATTTGATCGGATTTTATTAATTTGGGGGAAATTCATACTCTTAAAATTTTAATATTGAACTTAGTTTAAATAACTCTTAAAAACTTCTCATTAAATAAGCACTACTTACAAATTAATGATGCAAACTACACTAAAATCTATGTATTAGTATAATAACGAACTTAAAAAAGTTACAGAAAATTAAATTATAGATAATAAGAAATTTGTAGAGAAAAGTTAAATGTTTAATTACATTTTTGCCATACCTGAAAAACAATAGACTAAAGTAGCCAAAGATGTTTTAAATACCCAAAAAAGGGTTTTTACTAATTTAACAGATAAATTGCTTTTTACTCTTGTAAAATTGAAGTTGTTTTTTTTAAATTTCATAATAGGGGGGTGTATAAAATTAAATATTAAAAATGTTTAGCTATAAAGATAGCAATGTAATTATGATACTAATATATGAAAAATAAATTAAAAAAGAGCAATCGATCTATTTTTTAATCTTAAAACCATATATATTTTAACACTTTCTTAATAAAAATGGTGATTCGTTAACATTAATTCAAACTAAATAGTCATTGAAAACAATTTTTTATCATCATTTTTTTTAATTAACTTCTTATCAAAAGCCATACAAATGTTCCTAACAAAAGGTCTAGCTTTCTCTGGTACGGATAAAGATTTTTTATTAATAATTACCAAACCGTCTTTTTTTAAATCTTCTAATAGTAATAAATGATGTTCAATATTTTTAATTTTTGTATCTTGTTTATCCCATGATGTATAAAAGTTACACATAATATTTAAAATATGTTTTCGAATAATTTTATCTTCTTCGGATAAAATATGTCCTCTAAAAACAGGAATTACGCCAGAATTTACAATATTTTCATATTCTTTTACCGTTTTTACGTTTTGAGCAAATCCGTACCAAGAATCTGAAATAGCAGACATTCCTAAGCCAATCATTAATTGAGTTTTATTAGAAGTATAACCCATAAAATTTCTATGCAACGTTTTATGCACAGTTGCTTTATATAAACTATCTGTTTTTAATGCAAAATGATCCATACCAATTTCTTCGTAACCTAACTCAGAAAAAAGCTTTTTGCCTATTTCATATAACTCTCTTTTTTTATCATTTTTTGGCAAATTTTTTTCATCAAATCCTCTTTGACCAACTCCTTTAACCCAAGGTACATGTGCATAACTATAAAAAGAAATTCTATCTGGCTGTAATTCTTTTGTTTTGTTGATGCTATAAATTACATCCTCTTTTGTTTGAAATGGCAACCCAAAAATTAAATCGTGACTGATAGATGTATACCCAATTTCTCTAGCCCAATTAGTTACATTTTTTACAGCTTTAAAAGGCTGAATTCTATGTATTGCTTGCTGTACCTTCTCATTATAATCTTGTACACCAAAACTAACTCTAGTAAAACCTACATTATATAAGGTCTGTAATTGTTCTTTTGTCGTATTATTTGGGTGTCCTTCAAAACTAAATTCCGATTCAGGATGCTTAACTGCTTTTTCTAATAATCCATCAATTAGAGATTTTAAATTTTCTTTAGAAAAAAAAGTGGGAGTTCCACCACCTAAATGCAGTTCTTTAATGATCGGTTTTTCATCTACCAAATTTGTATATAAATTCCATTCTTTTAACACTGTTTTTAAATACTCCTCCTCTACTTCGTGTCGTTTTGTTATATGTTTATGGCAAGCACAAAACGTACACAAGCTCTCGCAAAAAGGTAAATGAATATATAAACTAATCCCTTCTAAATGATTACTTTCTATAAATGAATCTTTAAAAGTTTGAATCCATTTTTCTTTTGTAAAAGTATCAGCATCCCAAAAAGGAACCGTTGGATAACTTGTATATCTTGGCCCGGGAATATTATATTTTGTAATTAATGAATTCATAATTATTTTATTTTTTTACCTAAAAAATTTGTAGAAATAGTTGTAAAAACGACAATACTAATAGAACTTAGGGGCATTAAAATTGCAGCTATAACAGGCATTAATTGACCTGTTACCGCAAAATACAATCCAATGGCATTATAACAGATTGATAATAAAAAAGCTTGCTTAATAATTTTAATTCCTTTTTTAGATACTTTTAAAAAACCATCAATTTTATGAAATTGAGAAGCATCTAAAATAGCATCACAAGCAGGCGAAAAAACATTAATGCTTTCTGACAGCGCAACACCAACATCACTTTTTGCTAATGCACCTGCATCATTTAAACCATCACCAATCATCATTACTTTTTTACTATCTTTTTGAAAATTGGCTACAACTTCTAGTTTATCTTGTGGTTTTTGGCGGAATAACAGTTTCGTTTCTTTTGGCAAATTTTCTAGTAAGTAACTTTTTTCCCCTTCATTATCTCCAGACACAACAGCTAAATCATAATTACTTTTTAAGGAATTAAAAAGTGAATTAACTGCTTTTCTATATGAATTTTTAAAAGTAAATTTTCCTTTATAAACATCATTAAAACTAATATGAACTGCAGTATCTAAAGAAACTATTTCATCTGCTTTTTTTACAAAATTAGCAGCTCCTAGCTTTAAATAACTTCCATTATATTCTACTTCTATTCCTTTACCTACTACTTCATTATAATTAGAAATTGTTAGTATTTCTGCATCTAAAAAGCTATTATATAATGTTCTACTTAAAGGATGATTTGAAGCTCTTAATGCACTTTTTAAAATACTTTTCTCTTTTTTACTTAAGTCAACACCTTTATAAGAAATTGTATTTTCTTTATTGGTTGTTAATGTACCTGTTTTATCAAAAATAATAGAATCTATACACGCCAATTGCTCAATAACCATGGCATTTTTTAAATAGAATTTTTTCTTACCAAAAATACGCAATAGGTTTCCTAAAGTAAATGGAGCAGCCAATGCAATAGCACAAGGACAAGCAATAATTAAAACCGCTGTAAAAACATTTAAGGCTTTAGTTGCATCATAAAAGAACCAAAAAACAGTAGACAAAATAGCTATCGATAAAACAATAATTGTAAAATTTTTACTTATTTTATCTGTTAACGTTTTAAAAGATGAAGATTTATCTTTTTTAAACACATCATTACTCCAAAGTTGTGTTAAATAACTTTGAGAAACTGATGATAATACTTCCATTTCTAAAATACCAGAAAGTTGTTTTCCTCCAGCAAATAATTTATCTCCAGACTTTTTAGAAACCGGTTCAGCTTCACCAGTAACAAAACTATAATCTATTTGTGCATTTCCGTTAATAAGAATACCATCTACTGGTATTAACTCTTCATTTCTTATTAATAATCTGTCTCCTTTTTTAACATCATATATTTCAACATTTTCTTCTTTTTGATCAGTAGTTATTCTAGTAACCGCAATTGGAAAATAGGATTTATAATCTCGTTCAAAAGACAAAAAATTATAGGTTTTTTGTTGAAAAAACTTACCTAAAAGAAGAAAGAATACCAACCCGGTTAAGCTATCAAAAAAACCAGTTCCTAAATCAAACAAAACTTCTATAGTACTTCTTATAAATAAAACAGAAATTCCTAAAGCAATAGGCACATCAATATTTAAAATTTTAGAGCGTAGACCTTTATAAGCAGATATAAAGTAATCTTTCGCCGAATAAAAAACCACAGGTAATGAAAAGAAAAGCATTAACCATCTAAAAATGTTTTTATATTGATCTAACCAAAAACCAGAAACTTCAAAATATTCTGGAAAAGATAAAAACATAACATTTCCAAAAGCAAAACCTGCTATACCTAACTTATAAATTAAACTTCTATCTACTTTCTTTTTTCCGCTAGAATAATCTTCTAAACTAATGTAAGGCTCGTAACCGATTGAACTTAATAAAAGTACAATTTCTTTAAGTGAAGTAATTTCAGAATTAAAAGAAATTCTAACTGTTTTCTTTGGAAAATCTACTTGAGAACTTGCTATTTTGGTATTTAATTTGTGTAAATTTTCTAAAACCCAAATACAAGAACTACAGTGAATATGCGGAATGTATAAGGTTATTATTTGTGTATTATCATCATTAAAATCTAGTAACTTTTCTATGATTTCTTTGTTCTCTAAAAAATCATATTTACCCTGTATTTCGGTTGGTATTGCTCCAGGATTCTCTTGGAAATCGTAGTAACATGTTAAATCATTTTCAGAGAAAATTTCATATACAGTTTTACATCCATTACAACAGAAAGATTTTTCTTCAACCTGAATTATAGAATCGTTACAAGAATCTCCACAGTGATAACATTGTGTAGTTTTCATATTTACTCGTTTGCCTACTGCAAATTAAAAACATTAGTTCTCTTTAAAATATGATATTTGTCAGCTTTTCAATATATTTGAACTACCCAAATAAATCAGAAAATGAACAAATGTTCTCAATGTATTGTACGTCA
The DNA here is from genome assembly GCA_905480405.1 of uncultured Polaribacter sp. GTDB lineage: Bacteria > Bacteroidota > Bacteroidia > Flavobacteriales > Flavobacteriaceae > Polaribacter. The sequence goes on from CAJQQH010000003.1 coordinate 22,501, forward strand.
ATTTAGTTCTTTAAAGCATCTTACTAAAGAAGAATTACTGCGCGTTTCTGCTTGTAAAACCTCTAAAATCATTAAAAAAGGAGATTTTTTGTTTGAAGAAGGAGAACATATTAATGGGGTTTTTTGCATTAAAGATGGTGTTTGTAAAGTTTCTAAAATGAGTGAAAATGGTAAAAATCAGATTATTAATTTGATTAACCATGGGAATATAATTGGTGAAAGAAGTTTAATTTCTAACGAAGTATCTAACTTAAGTGCAATTGCATTAAATGATATGACGGTTTGTTTTATTCCTAAAGATGAAATTATGAAGGATTTAGAAATGAATACAGCATTTTCTTTTGATGTTTTAAAAACAATGGCAAATTCTTTAAAAAGTGCAGATAATTTAATTGTAGATATGGCACAGAAAAGTGTAAAACAGCGTTTAGCTGAATCTCTTTTAAATTTAAAAGAAAAATTTGGCACTACTAACCAAGGCGTTATAGACATTCATCTTTCTAGAGAAGATATTGCCAACATTATTGGTACTGCAACAGAATCTGCAATTCGATTACTTTCTGAACTTAAAAAGAAAGATATTATTGAGTTTAAAGGAAAAGATATTGTTATAAAAAACGAACAGGAATTAGAAAAAATTGCATACGGTTTTTAACCAAATAAGTTATTTACTTTCGTTTTATACGTTTGCCCAATAGGAATTTTATGTTCGTTGATAAGGATTCTATTTCCTTCTATCTGCTGAATTTTATTCTTTGAAACTATAAACGATTTATGAGTTCGTATAAAAGTATTTGGCAAAGATGCTTCAAAAGAGGATATTTTATCATTAAATAAAATCATTTTGTCCTTTAAATAAACTTTACAATAATGACCATAAGCTTCTAAAAACAAAATGTTACTAAAATGAACTTGATGGTGTTTTTTATCACTCTTAATATAAATACTATCGGTGTTTAAACTAGAATTTGTGATTGCTATATTATGAGTTGGTGTTTGCTTGTTATTTAAATTTACAATAGTCTTATTTATTGCTTTTACAAAACGTTGAAAACTAAAAGGCTTGCAGGTGATGATAAAACGATTAAGATTTGGGATACATCGAACTGGAAACTGTTACATACTTTAAAAGGTGAAAATCAAGCAATTCATTCGGTTATGTTTTTAGATAATAATAGGGTTTTTGCTGGCGGAACGGATAAATCGATGGTAGGTGAAATATTAGAATACCATTTTAAATTTAATGGTCTTGTAAAACCTGTTATTGCTACACTTTGGGATGTGAAAAATGAAAAAATTTTACAGACAATTTCAAACCATACAGATGACATTGGTTTAGGTATGGACATTAGTTCTGATGGAAAACTATTAGCAACACCAAGTAAAGATAGAACTGTTAAAATTTGGAGTGTAAATTAAAAAAGTAAAAAGAGTTTTAAGAATTTAAAAGCTTACTCACCCTACTTTTATAGGTTTGTCCAACCGGAATTTTATGTTCGTTGATTAGTATTCTGTTTCCTTCAATAAACTTAATTTTATCTATGGCAATAATAAATGATTTATGAACTCTTAAAAAATTACCATTTGTTAAAATTGCTTCGTAATGTGATATTTTTTCATGACTGACAATCATTTCATTAGTTAAAAAAAGTTTTGTGTAATTTCCGTATGCTTCAATATATAACAAATCGTTTAAATCTATTTGATGGTGTTTTTTATCACCTTTCACAAAAAAACGAGTTGTAGATGAAGCATCATTAGAAACGTCTTTAATAACTGTTTTTGTAGGTTTATTTTCTGATATCTTATTTACCGCTTTTACCAAACGATTAAAACTAAATGGTTTTAAAATATAGTCAACAACATTTAATTCAAATCCTTCTAAAGCATGTTCTTTATATGCTGTGGTAATAATTGTTTTAGGAGGATTTGTTAATGTTTTTAGAAAATCTAACCCTCTTAATTTAGGCATATTGATATCTAAAAACATGAAATCAATTGTGTTTTCATTTAAAAACTGCATTGCCTCCATAGCATTATAACATTTTTTTTCTAATTGTACATGCGGCAACATACTACAAAACTCTTCAATAATTTCGTGCGCTAAAGGTTCGTCGTCTATGATAATATATTTAAGCATGTTTAGCAATTTTTAAAGTTGTTTTATAGATGTTTTTTGTTGTTTCAACCTTTAATTCATGATTGTTTTTATATAATAAAGCTAATCTTCTTTTTAGATTTATTAATCCAATTCCGCCAGATTCACTTTTTTCTATCTCGTCAAAATTGTTTTCAATTTTAAAATATATAAAGCTATCATCTTCAAACAAATCAATTTTAACAAAAGCATTTTCAGAAAGAGAATCTATTCCGTGTTTAAAAGCATTTTCTAAAAGGATAATATATAATAATGGAGTAATTGTTAAACGAGTATCTATTATATAATTAAACGAGATCTCTACTGTTTTTTTATAACGTATTTTATGTAATTCTATATAGTTTTTTAAGTATTCTATTTCATCAGAAAGTGCAACCTTTTCTTTTTCTCCTTCATAAATAGTGTAACGCATCATGTCAGATAATTTTAAAATAACTTCAGGTGCTTGTTTTGAGTTTTTAATTGTTAAAGCGTATAAATTATTTAATGTATTGAAAAAAAAATGCGGATTTATTTGAGCCCTTAATAAAGATAGTTCTGCATTCGATTTTTCTGCTTTTAAGTTCTGCAACCATTTCCATTGTTCAATAAGCCAAAGCATAAATAAAATAGGAATTGGTATAAAAAAAAATTTAAAAGGAAACTCTTTTTTAATTTCTAAATACGTTTCTAATCCGCCAGTAAACAATCTCAAATACATGAAATATAGAAATATTGGAACATAAAAGAAAGCAATTACTTTCCAATATTTTTTAAAAAAAGTAGGTGCTAATAAATACGCGCTTCCAATCCAAAAACCAATTAATAAAATAAATGTAATTGGGTTGTCTGGTAGTTGCATATATGTATCTATTGCTAATGCAATAAAAAATAAGACAAATAAAACAAATACACTAAGAGCTGTTTTCTTATTTCTTTTTAAATACTTATAATTATGAATAGGCAATGAAATTACCAATCCCCAAATAAATGCGAAAATAAAGATCTCAAAGGTTTTATCTTCAGGTAGAATAATTAGACTTAAATAGTCTAATAAATAGAAAATGGGAACTATAATAGAAAACCCAAATACAAAGGCTCGGTATTGTTTTAAAAACTGAATCATATTCCAAAATTACCATTGTTCTATCGTTTTTGCAACATTATTGATATACACTGTTAATTTTAAGTCAAACAAGGTCCTTTTTTAGATGAACCTTATTCAGCTAATATTTTAGTATATGTAACTTAATAATTACCATGTACAACATATTAGTTTTAAAACGTTTTCTTTCGTTTTTATGTTTGCTTCAAATTGATTTAAATATCAAAAAAATATTAATTATAATTTGAAATAAGATGAAATATTTAAAAATAGTATTATTTAGTCTTTTAAGCATTTTCTCAGTAAGTGCACAAGAGACAATTCCGCAGCAAACAAAAATAGATGCCATTTTCTCTAAATGGAATAATCCAAATACTCCTGGAGGAACTGTAGGAGTTATTAAAGAAGGAAAATTAATTTTTGCAAAAGGATATGGAATGGCAAACTTAGATTACAACATTCCTAATGGACCAGAAACTGTATTTAAAATTGCTTCTACTTCTAAGCAATTTACAGCAGCGAGTATTATTTTGTTATCACAACAAGGAAAACTTTCTTTAGATGATAAGTTGAGTACATTTTTTCCAGAATTTCCTTCGTATGCTAATGATATTACCATTCAACATTTATTAAATCATACAAGTGGTATTAGAGATTATATAATTCTTGCTAGACTCTCTGGTTTAGGCGTAAATGATTACTATACTGATAAAACGGTTGGTAAGTTATTAATGAGTCAACAAGAATTAAATTTTAATCCTGGAGAAGAATTTGTATATAGTAATTCTGGTTATTGGTTGTTGGGTCAAATTGTCGAAAAAGTAAGTAATGAAAGTTTGGCAGTTTTTGCAAAGAAAAATATTTTTGATCCTTTGAAAATGAAAAACTCTCGTTTTCATGATAATTTTGTTGAGATTGTAAAAAACAGAGCAACTGGCTATAGATCAGATAGAAAAGATGGGTTTCACCAATATATGACCACACTTAATATGGTTGGTGATGGTGGAGTAATAACGACTATTAATGATCTTGTTAAATGGGACGCTTCATTTTATGATACTTCAGTTTTTAATAAAGATTTTTGGAACCAAATGTTACAATTAGGAATTTTAAATAATGGTAAAAAAACACCATATGCTTCCGGTTTAGCATTTAGGAATTATAAAGGATTAGAAGTAATTCATCATAGTGGTTCTTTTGTAGGATATAGAACGCAGTTTATTCGATTTCCAAAAGCAAAGTTTTCTGTGATTGCTTTAGCCAACAGAACTGATACTGATCCGTCAAAATTGGCTTATAAAATTGCTGATTTGTTTTTAGAGAATGAATACAAATCAAATAACACGATTAAAACAGAAAAGTCTGCGTCAAAAAAGAGTAGCAAAAAAGCAGTATTTGTTACGTTATCAGAAAAAGAATTGAAGGTTTTTGAGGGGAATTATTGGGATAATAAAAGTAAATCTAGTCGTAAACTTGTTGTACGTGATGGTATGTTAAATTATGTAAGAAGTAATGGGAAAGCTACTAAAATGCGACCAATAGCAAAAAATAAATTCCAAATGATTGGACCACGTGTTCCAGTAATACTAACAGTAAATTCTAAAGCTAATAATTTTAGTATTAAACTTCCAAATGCAACGCCAACATTTTTTGTTGCTTATCAACCAGTAACAACTTATAGTCAAGAAGATTTAAAAACATATTCTGGCGAATATTATAGTGTTGAATTAGATGTTGTTTATTCGTTAAAAGTTAAAAAAAATCGTGTGTTTCTTTTTGTAAAAGGTGATTCAGTTGGAGAAGTAACACCAATTAAAAAGAATTTACTAAACATTAATGGAAGACAAATATTTGAATTTAATGAAACAAGAAATGTATTTAGATTATCTATGTTAGGAAGGGTTAAAAATATAAAATTTGTTAAGAAATAGAAATTTTAAAATACAATCTAGTCACTCAAAAGTCCCTTAATTGGGACTTTTGTTATTTAATAAACATATTTAAAATAACTAGATCATCTTTTAAAGGTTAAAACTGTTTAAACAACAGTAAATTTTATATAAACAACACGTTTTTTTAGTTGAACTTAAGATAGCTTAAAATTCAAGTTATCTGAATTGAAAAAAGTCTTGTTTATCATCTTTAATTTAAGGAAAAGTTAAAAAATTTCATATTTGTGTATAATTTAAAACATCAGAAAATGAATACTTTAAAAATAAAAAACTTAACAAAAACATATCCCAATGGTGTAAAAGCATTAAACGGAATTAGCTTAGAAATTACCAACGGAATGTTTGGATTGTTAGGAGCAAACGGAGCAGGAAAATCTTCTTTAATGCGAACAATTGCTACTTTGCAAGAACCCACTTCTGGAAGTGTTTCGTTTAATGATGTTGACATTATTGAAAAGCCAAATAACTTAAGAAAAGATTTAGGGTATTTACCGCAAGAATTTGGTGTATATCCAAAAATATCAGCAGAAAAATTGCTAGATCATTTAGCTGTTTTAAAAGGGATTTTAAATAAAAAAGAGCGCAAAAAACAAGTTACTGCTTTATTACAGCAAGTAAATTTATATCAGCATAGAAAAAAATCGGTATTTACTTTTTCTGGTGGAATGCGTCAACGTTTTGGTATTGCACAAGCATTATTGAGCAATCCACAAATTATAATTGTAGACGAACCTACTGCAGGATTAGATCCAGAAGAAAGCAATCGTTTTTTAAACTTATTAAGTGAAATTGGCGAAAATGTAATTGTTATTCTTTCTACTCATATTGTTGAGGATGTTAAAAATTTATGTCCAAAAATGGCAATTATGTCTAATGGTGAAATTATATCACAAGGAAATCCAAAAGAATTAGTGGCAAGTATTGAAGGGAAGATTTGGTCAAGGATTATTCCCAAAGCAGATATTGCTATATACAAAAATACATTTCAAGTAATTTCTACAAAATTGGTTGCCGGTGAAACTCAAATTAGAGTTTTATCTGACCATAAACCCGAAAGTGGTTTTGAAATGATTGCTCCAAACTTAGAAGATTTTTACTTCGCAACATTGTTTAATCAAACTTTAAAAGCTTAAATTATGTTTAAAAAATTAATCCAATTCGAAGTTTTTTATCAATTAAAACAAAGAGCATTTCCAATATTTGTAACCTTATTTTTAGCATTAGGTGTATTTATTGGTAGACAAGGTTTTGCGCCTACAGGTGTTAATTTTAATGCTGTATATCAAGTTTATTTTTACACCAATATAATTACTTTAGGAAGTGTATTTATAACTATGTTTTTTGCAATAAGTGCTATACTAAGAGATAAACAGCATAATATGGAGAGTTTAATTTACAGTTCTTCAATAACCAAAGCACAGTATTTTTGGAGTCGTTTTTTAGGAACTTTTATTTTTAGTGTGTTGGCTTTTTCTCCTTTTCTTTTAGGATATTTCTTAGGAGTAAACCTCTCAGATTTAGATCCAGAGCGTATCAATGAATTTCATATAATGACTTATCTACAGCCGTTATTATATATGGTAATTCCGAATATTTTCATTTGTTCTACAATTATTTTTTCTGTAAGTACAATCACAAAAAATAGTACAGCAACCTATGTAAGTGCCGTATTTATTTACATGCTGTATTTTGTGAGTTCTATTTTTTTAAACTCACCGTTAATGGCGCAATCTGTACCTGCATCATCAGAAAGTATGGCGATGGCAGCGATTGCAGATCCATTTGGAATTGCAGCTTTTTTTGAGCAAACACAGTATTGGACACCTTTTCAGAAAAACACACAGTTACTTTCGTTATCAGGATTGTTTTTAAAGAACAGAATTTTTTGGGTTCTTGTTTCTCTTGGTTTTCTGTTGGCTACTTATAAACTGTTTTCTTTCAGAAAAATCACTAAAAAAGTAAAAAAAGAACCAAAAATTAAAAATGTGAAACAAGAGTTATTGGCTTATAAACCAATAAAAGGATTGCATAATTTTAAAGCACAAAGACTAGCCTTTTTTGCATTGTTAAAAATAGAATTGAAAAGTGTTTTTAGGAGTTTACCATTTATAGCAGTCTTATTGATGTGGATGTTTATAGTGTTCTCAGAGTTATATTCGTCTGTTATTGGAGGTGGAGAATATGGCGTAAGTGTGTATCCGTTTACCAATAAATTAACCGAATTAATTGTAGGTCCGTTAACTATCTTTAGTTTGATATTGATCATTTTTTATAGCTCAGAAATTGTTTGGAAAGAACGAATCCTACATTTTAATTTGATAATTGATGCGACACCTGTAAAAAATAGCACATTCTTTTTTTCAAAGTTTAGTGCTTTGATATTACTTCCAATAATTTTGATAACTGTTGGAGTTGTTCTTTGTATTGCATTTCAAATGGCTTTAGGATATTCTAATTTTGAATTCGGTTTATATGCATCATTATATTACCATTACGGATTGCAATTAGTCGTTTTTTGTATGATTGCTTTATTTGTTAATAGTTTGGCAAAGACTAAATATATGGGAATGGGAATTTTTGGATTGATTGTATTATTAACACTTAAATCTGAAATGTTAGGATTAGAACATCCACTTACAAGTCTTGGTTTTTTACCAAGATTGGAATCTAATAATATGGATGGTTTCAACGGTGTTTCAAATTTATATAATCATTTAGCAATGTATTGGTTGGCTTTTGGATTGTTGTTAATTGTACTTTCTTTCAAAATTTGGAATCGTGGAATTATAGCTAGTTTTTCAGTAAAAGTGAAGCAGTTTTTTACAAATTGGACCAAGATTCAGAAATTGAGTTTCTCATTTTTAATGTTAATATTTATTGGTTTTGGAAGCTTGGTTTTTTACAATATAAATATCGTTTCTGAGTATAATACATCTAATGACAGATTAGATTTTAGCGAAAACTACGAAAGAAAATTCAAAAAATATCAAAAAGTAAAAAGAGTGTATCCAACTTCAAAAAAGACAAAAGTTGATATTTACCCTAAAGAAAGAACTTACTTGTTAACTGCAAATTATATGATGATGAATCGTAGCGAGAAACCTATGTCACATGTATTTGTTACAGAAAGAATGGCATTAGAATCTTTGCAAATAGAAAACGCTACATTAATAAAACACGATTCTGATTTTGGCACTTATCTTTTCGAATTTAATAACGCATTGCAACCAAATGATTCTGTTGTATGTAACTTTAAATTAATAAATAAAGTAAAAGGTTATGAAAATGACAATTCTATTGTAAACAATGGAACGTATCTTAATCGTTTTAGAAATTTTGAACCAATTTTTGGGTATACAACTAGTTTTGAAATTTCGAACGCAAGAGAACGTCAAAAAAGGGATTTACCAAAACGTATAGAAGAAGATGAAAGTTCTGATACGCATATTGCTTTTAAAGATGTTAAGTATGAAAAGATAAATTTCGAAACTATTATTTCAACATCAAACGATCAAACAGCTATTAGTTCTGGTAAATTAATAAAAGAATGGACAGAAAATAATCGAAACTATTTTTATTATAAGTCTAGTGTGAAAATTTCACCAGAAGTAGGGTATTTTTCAGCTAAATATAAAACTAAGAAAACAAATTATAAAGGTGTTGCTATTGAGCAATATTATGATGAAAACCACGATTTTAATATTGATGATATTGAAAAAAGCATCCAAGAGACGTTAGATTACTGTCAAGAAAATTTTGGTGCATATCAATTTGATCACATAAGAATTGCAGAAGTGCCTGCACATTGGCCTTTTGGTGGTTTTGCTCATCCTGGAGTTATTAGTATGGTTGAAGATAGATTGTATTTATCTGATGTTAGTAACGAAGATACTTTTAATGTGGTGGCTAAAAGAACCATTCACGAAGTAGCACATCAATGGTGGGGACACACATTATCTTCTAAACCTGTTGCAGGTGGTTCTTTTCTTGTTGAAGGACTTGCAAAATATACAGAAGCTGTTGTGATGGAAAAAATGTATGGAAAAAGTGCTTTGTACACATTAGCGGAAGACACAAGAAGCAGGTATTTTTCTGGAAGATCTTTTGCTTCTGAAATTGAACCACCAGTTTATAAAGTAGACGGACAAAGTTATATTTCTTACGGAAAAGCATTAAATACACTATTAGCTTTAAGAGATTTAGTAGGCGAAAAACAAATAAATTTAGTCTTAAAAACGTTAACTGATACTTATAGAAATAGTAATAAATTAGAAGCAACTACGTTAGATTTCTTAAAAGAAATTTATAAAATTACACCAACTCATCAGCATCATTTAATAGAAGATTGGTTTAAAAAAGTAATTACTTATGATTTAGGTATTGAAAATGCTACAACAAAAGCATTAGCAAACGGAACATTTGAAGTATCGATAAAAGTAATAGCAAAACGTTTAGAAACTTTAAATTCTGGAGAGGTAAAACAAATAGCAATAGATGAACCTATTAAAATTGGGTTGTTCTCTAAGCATCCATCAAATGTGAAAGATGATAGTTCGGTATTATATTATGAATCCAATAAAATCAATAAAGAAATAACTGAGATTAAAATTATCGTAAAAGAAAAGCCAAGTTATGTCGCAATTGATCCTTATGGAACACGAAGTGATGAAAATCTGGTAGATAATATTTTTCAATTATAAGAATTAATTTTTCTCTATCATTTTGTTAATAGTAGTTCATTATAACTAGTAATTGTTTTGTAATCATACATAAAAAAGGTGTAAAAAAGTTTCCGAAATCTATTCGATTACAAAATAGATTAGAAGAAGTTAACAAATTGTTCGAAAAGGATTAAAATGAATTTTATCATCTATTTTTAGCTGTTTATTATACTTAAACACCCATTTGTCATTAAGTTTTATTCATATGTGTAATAATTCTTAATTTTACGTTACTAATTGCAAACAAACTCCTAATAGCAAAATGAAAAAAAGTATCACATATTATTTAACATTATTGGTTATAAAACTAAAGGGAGTAAAAAAAGAGTTCAGTAAAGACCCTATAGATTATTTAGAAATTAGGAAAGAAAACGTAATCCATCCTAAAAATAATTTATTTAAAAACAGAAAAACACGAAACTTTAAAGTAGATAAAACCTTAATTACAGAAATTAAACCAGCACATTCGTCAGATAAATTATTGCTATTTATTCACGGAGGTGCTTTTATTTCTGGACCAGCAAAACATCATTGGGATTCTTTACAAGAAATATCTAAACACACAAATTTAACAATTTGGATGTGTAATTACCCAAAAGCTCCAGAGCATAAGATTTTGGAAATTTCAAAAAATATTGATGCAGTATATGAACATGCATTAAAAACTTATAGTGGAGATCAAATAACATTAATTGGCGATTCAGTTGGTGGAACTTTAGTTGCAACTTTAACGCAACGATTGATTCAATATAAAAAAATAGTGCCAAAAAAAATCATTCTTATTTCTCCAGTAATGGATGCAACAATGTCTAATAAACAAATTGACATTGTAGATAAAAAAGATCCAATGTTATCTAAAAAAGGCGTACTAAGTGCAAAGAAAATGTGCGCAGGAGACACCGATTTAAATAATGAGTTAATTTCTCCTCTTTACGGAAGTTTTAATCAGTTTCCAAAAACAATGTTGTTTTTAGCTGAGCATGATATTACGTATCCTGATCAACAATTGGCTGTTAAAAAAATGAAAGAATCTAATGTTGATTTTGAAATTATTTTTGGAGAGGAGATGCCACACATTTGGCCATTATTACCTGTTATGAAAGAATCAAAAAAGGCTTTAAGATTAATTATTGATACTATAAATAATAAAGAGATTTGAAATTAAACAACAAGAGGTTTATAACTATTGAAAATAAAAAAGGAATATCTTCTAACGAGACTATTTTTTTCTATTCTCAATATAAAAATATAATAACAGGAACCTATAAAGGTGGAGAAATAGAAGAAGGTTTAATAATTGGTAAGCAAATAGATAACTCGAGAGTAGAACTTTTATTTCAATGTTTAACTAAAGATGGCAATCTTAAAGCTGGAGAATCAAAAGGAATTATTTCAAAAAATAAGTCAGGTAAATTAGAGTTGAAATTTGAATGGAATTGGTTGAATGGAGATTTATCAGGAGGAACATCTGCATACATTGAAATAACTTAAAAAAACAAAAAATGTCGATAACAAAAGAAGAAGAATTAGTAGGAATGCAAAAAGTTAGCGAAGCTGTAGGAACTACACTAAAAAAGATGAAAGCTTTTGCTAAAATAGGTATGTCTACTAAAGAATTAGACGATTATGGTGCTAAATTATTAAAAAATTACGGTGCTAAATCAGCTCCTTTCGAAACTTACGGGTTTCCAGGCTATACTTGCATTAGTGTAAATGAGGTTGCAGCTCACGGAATTCCATCAAAAAAAATTATTTTAAAAGAAGGCGATTTAATAAATATTGATGTTTCTGCAGAGTTAAATGGTTTTTGGTCAGACAATGGGAGTTCTTTTATTTTAGGTAAAGACATTCATAAACATAAAACTTTAGTTAAGGCATCTAAAGAGATTTTAATGGAAGCAATTAATTGCACAAAAGAAGGTGTGAAAATTGCAGATATTGGTCATATAATTGAAACTGAAGCTCTAAAAAGAGGATTTAAAGTTATAGAAAACTTAGCAGGTCATGGCGTTGGAAGAAGTTTACATGAAAAACCAGAAAACATTTTAAATTACAGCGTTAAAAGTAATAGAGAACGCTTTAAAAAAAATACAACTGTAGCTATAGAAACCTTTATTTCTACAAAATCATCTATTGCAATAGAGCTTAATGATGGTTGGACTTTGGTTGGAGATAAAGGTGGTTATGTTGCACAGCATGAACATACTATTTTAATTACAGATAAAAAACCAATCATTTTAACTGCTGCAAATGGATGTATTTAAAAAATGAAAAAAACTCTATATTTCTTTATCCTAGTTTTTACCTTTTTTTCTTGTAAAAAAAATAAAGTAGAAAACATTGAAAACAAAAAAGTAATACAACCTGAGTTTCAAAATATTTTAAATGCTAAAAACGTCAAAGGATCGGTATTAATTTATGATTTTAAAAAAGAAACATATTATTCTAATGATTTTGATTGGGCAACAATTGGTTTTTTACCTGCTTCTACATTTAAAATTCCGAACTCTATAATTGCTTTAGAACTTGGTGTTGTTAAAAATGACAGCACCTTATTTACTTGGAATGGAGAGAAAAGAGATTATAAAGTTTGGGAACAAGATTTAGTTTTAAAACAAGCGTTTCATTATTCTTGTGTGCCTTGTTATCAAGAAATAGCAAGAGCAGTTGGAGTAAATAAAATGAAAACTCTATTAGAAAAATTACAATTTGGAAACATGAAATTCGATGCATCTACAATTGATAATTTTTGGTTAGAAGGTAACTCTAAAATCAACCAATTTCAACAAATCGATTTCTTAAAACGACTTTATAAATCGAAACTACCTATCTCTAAGCGAACAGAAGTTATTATGAAAAAAATGATGCTTGTAAATGAAAAGGAAAATTATAAATTAAGAGGTAAAACGGGCTTATCTGTTAGAAGCAATAAAAGAAATGGATGGTTTGTTGGTTATCTCGAAAAAAATAAAAATGTCTATTTTTTCGCAACAAATATAGAACCTAATAAAGACTCAAATATAAATTTATTTGTAAAAGCACGAAAGGAAATTACTTTTGAAGCGTTACAATTACTTAAATAAAATAATGATGAACGGACCAGATACAAACCAAAAATTTCCATTAGCTAATTACGATAGACTTTGTTTTTTAATAAACATCATTAAAAATCCAAATATTATTGTGGGTGATTATACCTATTATGATGATTTTGAAAATGTAGAAAATTTTGAGAAAAATGTAAAATACCATTTCGATTTTACTGGCGATCAATTAATAATTGGAAAATTTTGCATGATAGCCTCTGATGTTAAATTTATAATGAACGGAGCTAATCATTTAACTGATAGTATTTCTACTTATCCGTTTGCTATTTTTGGAAATGGTTGGGAGAATGCTATGGAAGGAAAAACATACCCTCAAAAAGGAAATATCAATATTGGCAATGATGTTTGGATTGGTTACAATGCTACAATTATGGCTGGTGTAACTATTGGAGACGGAGCTATTATTGCTACAAATGCAACCGTAGTAAAAGATGTAGAGCCTTATTCTATTGTTGGTGGTAATCCAGCAAAAGAAATTAAAAAACGTTTTTCTGATGAAAAAATAGCACAACTTTTAAAGCTAAAGTGGTGGAATTGGGATATTGAAAAAATTACTAAAAATGTTCAGAATTTAACGGGTAAAGAATTTCATAAAATAGTATCGTAATGAAAAAAACAGTTTTAATCTTACTCTTTTGCTTACCAACATTACTCTTTTCTCAAAATTGTAATTGTACATCTAATTTTAATTGGTTAAAAACAACTTTTGAAAAAAATGATGCCGGTTTTTCATATGCAATTAGCAAAAAAGGAGAACAAGCTTACGAAATGCATAATAAAGTTTTTATCAAAAAAACTGCGAATGTTACAAATATTAATGATTGCCAAAAATTGATGGCAGAATGGCTTGCTTTTTTCCGTTCAGGCCATTTAAAAATAAAAAATATAAATAAGTCAAAACTTAACACTAAGAAAGAAAACAGAAAACTGCCAGAAATTTATTTTAAGACTATTAATAAACAAACTGTATATCTAAGAATTTCAACATTTAGTGGTGCTGTAAGAAAAACGATAGATAGTGTTATTTTAAAACATAAAAAAACAATATTAAAAACACCTAACTTTATTATTGATATTAGAAATAATGGTGGAGGAAGTGATAGTAGCTACAGTAAATTATTACCTCTTTTATATACCAATCCTATAAGATCAATTGGTATAGAATTTTTATCTACAACATTAAACAATCAGCGAATGCTTGATTTTATTAATAACCCAAAATGGGGTTTTGATCAGGATGGTAAAAAATGGGCTAAACAATCATTTGATAAACTAGAAAAGCAAAAAGGAAGTTTTGTTAATTTAAGCTCAACCATGGTTGATGAAATAAAATATGATACTATTTATAAATTTCCTAAAAGAGTTGGTATCATTATTAATGGTAAAAACGGAAGTACAGCGGAACAATTTTTATTAGATGCTAAACAAAGTAAAAAAGTTAAACTATTTGGAACAACAACAAAAGGTGTACTAGATATTTCTAATATGCATTTTGTAACATTTCCGAGTGGAAAATTTGAATTAGGATATGGTTTATCAAGAAGTATGAGGATTCCAGAAATGGCAATTGATGAAAAAGGGATACAACCTGATTTTTTTTTAGATGAAGAAATTAAAAAAGAAGATTGGATTGAGTTTGTAACTAAATCATTAGAAAAATAGATTCGTAAGCGTTAAAATTTTAGATGTAGGTAACAATAGAGCTACTTTTAATTAAAAAAGGAATAGTTAGATTTCCAATAAAAAATAACGAAAAAGCAGCAGATTATTTAAGTACAAAAATAAAAAAGGACTGTATTAATAATACAGTCCTTTTTTACAAATTCAGGTACTACTATTTGTTATCCGAATGCCATTTTGCCCAATCTTGCAAACTACCGAATAAGACTTTTCTTCCAGCATCTCCGTTTGTAAGAATAATAATTCCAGATTTTGATGCAAAATCAAGCATAAACCCAGAGTGCCAACCTTCATTAGAACCACCATGACCGTTTAAAGTAAAATCTCCAAAACGATTCATAGCCATATAACCCATTCCATAATTCCCTTTAGATAATTTAGTTGGAATAATTAAAAGGTTGATACTTTTTTGTGACAAAACATTATTCTCGCTAAAAGAAGCATTTGCAAAAAGAATAAGATCATTTAAGGTTGTGTGCAAACCTGCTGCTGCTTGTGCATTGAATAATCTTAACGGAATTTCTTTTGCATTTTCATCATAAGCTTTTGCTGATTTTTTTAAAATTCGTTTACTAATGGTAAAACTTGTGTGTTTCATTTTTAAAGGTTTAAAAATATTTCTTTGCATATAATCTGCAAATGTTCTTCCTGTAATCTCTTCTATTACTAATTGTAAGATAGTGTAACCTCCACCAGAATATTTAAACCTACTTTCTGGTTCCATAATTAACTTTACAGCTTCATCTGGATTTGTAATACCTGATAAAGATTTTACAGTTGATGTTAGCTCATTTTTAGTTTCATATCCGTTGTAACCATGTACAGATAAACCAGCTGTGTGTTGTAATAAATTTCTTATGGTTACTTTCTTTGAATTAAATTTACTAGAAGGCAATTTCCAACTTGAAATATAGTTTGAAGCAGGTGCGTCTAAATTAAGTTTTCCTTCTTCTACCAATTTCATTATTCCCCAAGCTGTAAACATCTTTGATATAGAACCAATATTGAATCCTGTTGTAGAATTTACTTCAAGTTTCTTATCAACATTAGCATAACCATATCCTTTTTTAAGAATTACTTTACCATCTTTAATTACTGCGATAGCAATTCCTGGCACTTTATTTTTTTCTAAAGATTTAGGTGTACTCTCATCAAAAGACTTTTGCAAATTTTGAATTGAAGTATTTTGAGCATTTGTAAAAAAAATTGACAATGCCATTAAGATAATTGTAATAGGTGTTTTCATTTTTATTTGTTTTATAATTTGATACAAACCTAAAACCCTATTCTTACTTCTTATAAATAATTTGACGAACCCCGTTTTGTGTATGGCGTTCAGCTATTTATGATTTACAAAGTTACTTCACAAGCTAATTAAGGATGTTTACAATATAAAAATAGACGTTGATAAAAATAAATAGCAGCTCTTTAAAACTCAAAGTAAGTTCGCACTATATAAAAATAATAGTATGAATACACTCATAATTAAAAACGTAAGCAAAACATACCCAAATGGAGTTAGTGCGCTAAAAAACATCAACTTAACTATAACTAATGGAATGTTTGGTTTATTGGGTCCTAACGGAGCTGGAAAATCGTCTTTAATGCGAACTTTAGCAACTTTACAAGAATCTACACAAGGTAACATTAGTTTTAATGATATAAATAGTAACGACAATCCGCAAAACATAAGAAAACAACTTGGGTATTTACCCCAAGAATTTGGTGTTTATCCTAAAATATCTGCGCTTCAATTATTAGATCATTTGGCAATATTAAAAGGTGTTTTAAATTCTAAAGAACGTAAAGAACAAATTGAAGCACTTCTTCATCAAACTAACTTATATGCGGTTAGAAAAAAAGCAGTTAGTACTTTTTCTGGAGGTATGCGCCAGCGTTTTGGTATTGCACAAGCATTACTTGGTAATCCTAAATTAATTATTGTTGATGAACCAACTGCCGGTTTAGATCCTGAAGAACGAAATAGATTTCATAATTTATTAAGTGATATTGGTGAACAAGTAATTGTTATTCTCTCTACTCACATCGTTGAAGATGTAAAAAATTTATGCAGTAAAATGGCAATTTTAGGAAAAGGTGAATTACTAGCACAAGGTGAACCTTCTAAACTAATATTAAATCTTGATGGAAAAGTTTGGTCTAAAACTATTTTGAAAGAAGATTTAGATTCTTTTAAATCTAAATTTAATGTTTTGTCTTCTCGTTTGTCTTCTGGTAAACTAGAAATTAGAGTATTAGCAGACGCTCAACCAAAAGTTGGGTTTGTAGCTACCAAAGCAGATTTAGAAGATGTTTATTTTGCAACACTTAATCAAAAAAACATTTAATACCATGATTAATAAACTATTACAATTCGAATTAAAATTTCATAGTAAGCAAATATCTTTTATCATTTTATCGATTCTATTTACTGCTTACGGATTTTTAGCAATCAATCAAGGTTTTAAATATTTAGAATTTAGTTCTATGTATAACGATGCTTTTAACCTTAGTTTTATATCAGGTATTGTAAGTATAGTATCAACATTTGCTACAGTCTTTCTTTGCATAAACGCAGGACTTCGTGATAAGTTATTCAATTTTGAAGGCCTTGTTTTTAGCACAGGTATTAAAAAATTGAATTTCTTTTTAAGTCGGTTTTTAGGAGTATTTTTAATCATACTTTTATTAAATACAATTGCTATGTTGGGTGTTTTTATTGGCACTTGTATTAATAGTTTAGATCCAGAAACTTTACATCAATTTAATTTTACACATTATTTTTGGCCTTGGTTATTACTTATTTTACCAAATGTATTTGTAACTACAGTTATCATTTTTTCGACAACCTTACTAACAAAAAAAACGATTGTTACCTATATTACAGCTTTAGTTTTTATTGCTATTAATTGGGTTTGTGGCTTCTTTATTAACTCACCTTTATTTGGAGGCTCATCTTTAGCATCAAAAGAAATATTAGACATTGCATCATTGATAGATCCTATTGGATTGGCTGCCTTTTTTGAGCAAACACAATTCTTAACTCCTCTTGAAAAAAATGATATGGTTTTATCATTATCAAATAATTTTCTTTGGAATAGAGCTATTTGGTTAAGTTTTAGCATCATTTTATTATTAATCACTTACAAAAAGTTTTCTTTTAGAGCTATTCAGAAAAAGGTAAAAAAACAAGTTACATCCGAAGAAAATAAAAATAGTAACTCAACTTATAAGCCAACTGAAATATCAATAAATTCATTTAAATCGATGTTAGTTAACCTTAAATCGGTTGTTAAACTAGATGTACAAATAATTCTTAGCGGAATCCCTTTTAAACTGATTATGATATTATGGTGTATTATTCTTTCTTTAGTATTTAATTATAGTATATCTAGTAAAGAAATATACGGAAGCCGCTACCCTACAACAGATTTATTTATTGGTCAAGCTATAGAAGTATTGCCAATTCTTGGATTATTTTTAATCGTTTTTTACAGTAGCGAATTGGTTTGGAAATCTAGACAACATCGTTTTTCTGGAATTATTGAAGCAACACCAAGTAGAAATAGTATGTTTTATACTTCAAAAATTATAGCTATATCTATAATACCTATCGTTTTAATTTTATTGACTATTGCGGTTTCTTTAATATTTCAAATCACAAATAATTACTACGATTTTCAATTGCACCAATACTTTTCATTATGCTATTATGCTGGTGTACAAATTATATTATATGCTATTTTTTCTTTATTCATTCAAACCATCGTATCCAATAAGTATTTAGGAATAATTATTTCTGCTCTTATTCTAATATTCTTTACTGCTTCTAGAAGTGTTTTTGGGTTAGAACATCCGTTATTCTTTTTTAACAAATTACCAAGTATGGCAAGATCATATTCAGATTTTGTAGGATATGGTCAATATGTTTCAAAATTTAATACACTTGCCTTGTATTGGATAACCTTTTCTGGAGTACTAATTGTATTAAGTAATAAGTTTTGGAAACGAGGTACATCAGTAGAATTTAAGAAAATTATTAAAACAGTTTTCAATAAAAAAGAGAAACTACAATTAATAAGTTTAGTACTTATGTTTGTTACTATTGGTAGTTATGCATATTACAATTTGAATATAGTTAATGATTACGTTACTAGTAACGAAAGGCTTGATTTTAATGAACAATATGAACGAAAATATAAAAAATACGATCAACTTGCTGTTCCTCAATTAGTGTCTTTAAAAACGAATATAGATATCTATCCAAATTCAGAAAAGTATAATGTACAGTCAAATACAATCATAGCAAACAAGACCAAAAAACCTATGAAAAATATTTTTGTAACGGTACCACAACCTTTAAAATCAATTAACATTGAAGGTAGTAAACAAATATTTTATGATGCCGTTTTAGGTACATATTTGTTTGAATTAAATGCGCCACTTTTTCCTGAAGAATCTCTTAAAATGTCTTATACCATGGAAAAAAAAGTAAAAGGATTTGAAACAAATAAAACGATAAACAGCAACGGAACTTATATTAAAAACCAAAATTTTAATCCGATTTTAGGCTATGTAAATAATTACGAAATTGAATATAATTATGAGCGTTTACAACGTGGATTACCTAAAAGAGATAGCGTAATAGTAGATGAAAGTTATTTGCAATTGGATAGTAAATTTAATTTTGAGAACATAAAGTTTGAAACCATTATTTCTACTTCTAAAGAGCAGACAGCTATATCGTCAGGAAGTTTAATAAAACAGTGGCAAAAAGATGATAGAAATTATTATCATTATAAAGCTTCTGATACCATTAATAGTATGGTTGCTTATTTTTCTGCTCGCTACACCGTAAAAAAAGAAGTCTATAAAGGAATTAAATTAGAATTGTTCCATCTTCCTAATCATACACAAAATGTAGATGAAATGATGAGAGTTGCAAAAAAGACAATTGATTATTGTTCTGATAATTTTGAAAAATATCCTTATGATTATTTACGTATTGTAGAAACATCAAACCACGATAGTTCTAATGGTAAAGCAATGCCAGGAGTTATTACTATCAATGAAAAAATATTTAAACGTAATGTAGAAAATTTAGATTCATTTAATGTTGTTGCAAGAGTATTAATTCATGAAATATCTCATCAATGGTGGGGATTTTTATTAACTCCAAAACGTGTAGAAGGTTATATGGTTTTGTCTGAATCATTCGCAAAGTATACAGAAAGTATTGTTCTTGAAAAAATGTACGGTAAAGCGATGGCAAACAAACTATCTGTAAGTACAATTAATAAATATTTTAGTGGAAGATCTTATGCATCAGAAATAGAACCATCGTTATACTTAAGTAATCATCAAGCTTATTTAGGATACAGTAAAGGTGCTATTATAATGTCTGCAATTAAAGAATTAATAGGTGAAAAAAAATTGAATAAAGTATTAAAAAAACTAGTTGATGATTACCAAAACAAACCTGTTGCAACTACATTAAACTTAATGGAAGAATTATATAAAGTAACACCAAAAGAGCATCACAAATTAATAAATGATTGGTTTAAAAAAGTAATTACTTACGATTTAAAAATAACGAACTCTGTATATAAAAAGATGCAAGATGGTAAATATGAACTTACAATAACAGTTAATACTAAGCGTTTTGAAACTAATTCTTTAGGCGAAGAAGTTGAAATTAATATTGATGAACCAATACATATAGGTGTCTTTAAAAAGCACCCAAATGTATTAAATAATCACAAAGATATTAGGTATTTAAAACCACATCAAATCAATAATAAAGAAACAAAAATTAAAATTATTACAGATTTTGAACCGATTTATGTTGGAATTGACCCCAACAACAATAGGTTAGATAAAAATCTAGAGGATAATTTCATTTCTTCACAACAATTTAATTAATCTTTAATATTTTTGAATATGACATTAAAAAGAAGATTTTACTTAACATCTTTTGTTGCAGCTATTTTTGGCGTTTTAAGTTTCTTTTTTAAAGATGAACAGAACGAAATTCCAATAATTTTAAACATGTTATTGGGTGGCACAGTTCTATATATATTGTTCTTCTATTTATTAGAAACGGGTAAACTAAAAACGAGTTGGACAAAACCCTTTTATAGAAATATTTTTTATGGGTTAACTATATTGGTTCTAATTATTAGTATTACTCTAGCTAGTAAAATTGATGAAAACGGAGATAGTTTATGGGTTGTAAATTATAATATTTGGTTATTTGATTTACTTGTATTTCTATTAATTTCGTTTATTTTTTATATTGTTTTCTCTTGGTTTTTTGAAAGATGGAAAGCAGTTAAAACATTAAAAAATGAAAAATCGAAAGCAGAATTATCGTTATTAAAAGAACAAATAAATCCTCACTTCTTTTTTAACACATTAAATAATTTATATTCTTTAATAAAAAAAGACCCAGACGCAGCGCAAGAATATGTTTTAAAATTATCCGATTTAATGCGCTTTACCATTTACGATAGTGGAAAAGAAAGTGTAATTTTAGGAGATGAAATTAATTATTTAACTAATTTTATAGATTTACAAACCTCTAGATATCATAAAGAAATTGAGATTAGTTTTGTAAAAGATGTTGAAAATCTAAATACCAAAATTGCGCCTTTGTTGTTAATTATTTTATTAGAAAACGCCTTTAAACATGGTGTAGAAAAATTAACAGAAGACACTTTTATAAAGGTAGAATTAAAAGAGAATAATGATACTATTCATTTTTCGGTTGTAAATAATTTTGATAAAAATGAGTCTTCAAAAATAAGAGGAATTGGGCTAAAAAATTTAAAAGAACGTTTAGAATTAGTGTATCCCAATAAGTACAATTTATCGCATAAGATCGAAAATAACATATATTCTGCAACATTAGAAATACTTAAAAAATGATAAAATATATAATTGTAGATGATGAAACAGCATCGCACGATATTATAAAAGATTATGCTAATAATCTTTCTTATTTATCGTTTCAAAAAAGTTGTTTTAATGCTTTTGAAGCTATCGAGTATTTGAATAACAATTCGGTTAATCTTATTTTTTTAGACATTAATATGCCTAAACTTTCTGGTTTAGATTTTTTAAAAACGCTTTCTAACCCTCCTAAAATTATTATTACAACTGCTTATAAAGAATATGCTTTAGAAGGTTATGAGCTAAATATTTCTGATTATTTATTAAAACCATTTAACTTTTTACGTTTTGTAAAAGCAGTTAATAAAGTGTATGATTTATCTGCAATAGCTTCAGATTCTTTTCATGTACAAGACTCTTTAAAGGATGCAAAAATTTTTATAAAAGATGATAAGAAACATCGCCAAATTACTTTAAGTAATATTCTTTTTATAGAAGGTTATGGAAATTATGTAAAGATTCATATGATTGATAAAATGATTGTTTCTCATCAAACTTTATCATCATTTACAAATATCTTACCTGAAAATCAATTTATGCAAGTTCATAAATCGTTTATTATTTCAAAAGATAAAATAGATTTAATTGAAGGTAACAGAATTAGCATTCAACAACACAACATTCCTATTGGGAAGGTTTATAAAATGAATGTAAATAAAATGATTAAATAGATTTTGAAATAAAGTATTTCTAATCATTTAACCTCTTGTTCTGCATCATTTATAAATTATATTTTTTAAAAATTCATTCTACTTTGAAATGTTAATTATTTTTTTTTGAAAAATTAACATTTTTACCTGTAATATATTTTCGAACAAAGTACTAATTACAATAATAACTAAGAGTTGTTAATAGACGTTTAGTGTCTTAAAATGGCAGTTTATGCTCGTTAATCTCTAGTTCGTCATTTATAATTTTTGGAAAGAACTATAAATTATATGTTTGTGCATAATTGTGATATAAATTCACAAAAATGTAAGGTTAGTAAAATTGAATCTATGTATACGTCTGAGAAAGGAAGAAAAGAAATATTAAGTCTTTACGATCAAAAACTAGAAGAATTAAACATCAATTATAAGTATAAGTTAATAGACACTTCTTTTGGTGTAACAAATTTAATAATTACTGGTAATACATCTAAACCACCAATTATATTAGTACATGGTTCTAATGGTTGTGCACCAATTGCTTTAGAAACTTATAAGGGTTTAGAAAATGATTTTCAAATTTTTGCTGTTGATGTTTTAGCACAACCAAATAAAAGTGCTGATACAAGATTATCTATGAAAAATGATGATTATGGTAAATGGATGCATGAAATAATAGATGCATTAAAACTTAAAAACGTTACGCTAGCTGGCTTCTCATTTGGAGGATTAATAATTTTAAAAACATTAGAGTATAGTGAAAAAAAAATAACACAAGTTTTCTTAACTGCCCCAGCTTATATTGTAAATGGAAATCCGTTTAAGGCTTTGTTTAAGGTTTTTATACCAATGAAGTTTTATATGAAAACAAAAAAAATAAAATATGTAGAATGCTTTTTAAAAGAAGTTTTTACAAAACAAGACGGTTTTGCATTACAATTTTTGTCAAAAGTTTTTTTGCATTTTAAAATGGATTTTACTCCAGTTCCTGTTGTTAAAACATCCGCTGCAAAATTTATAAAAACACCTTTAACAATATTTGCTGCTAAAAACGATTTAATGTTTCCAGGAAAAAAAATGATACAACGTTCTCGTGAAATTTTCCCGTCATCTTTACAAACAATTTTACTTAGCGAATCTAAGCATGTACAGAATAATTTTGATAATAAATACATTGTAGAAATTATTAAAAACACACAAAATTAATTGCAATGAGACATTTTAAATTAGTCTTATCACTAATAACTTTAATAGGCATGTTTAGCTGTAAAACTGATACTAAAATTGAAAAACCAAAAATCTCCTTTTCATTTGATGATGGTTCTTTACAAGATTTTCCTGGTTATGAAAATTCTAAATGGAATCAATTATTGTTAGATAAATTGGCTGCGCAAAAGGTAAAAGCAGTTCTATTTGTAAAAGGTAAAAATTTAGACAATAAAGAAGGAAAATCTATTATTAAAAGTTGGGATAATTCTGGGCATTTAATTGCAAACCATACGTATTCTCATCCTTATTTTAATAGTAAAAAAGTAACTTTAAAACAATTTAAGAACGAATTAATTAAAAACGATTCGTTTATAAAGGAATATGCTAACTATACAAAATTATTCCGTTTTCCGTATTTAAAAGAAGGAAATACTATTGAAAAAAGAGATGGTTTTAGAAGATATTTAAAAGAACAAAACTACAAAATAGGTCATGTAACAATTGATGCTTCAGATTGGTACATAAACCAAAGACTCGTAAAACGTTTAAAAGAAAACAATATAGCAGACATTTCTGGTTTTAAAGATTTTTATATAAAGCATCTTTTTAATCGTGCAGAATATTACAATTCACTTGGAAAAAAATTAACTGGGCGACAAATTCATCACAATATATTATTACATCACAACTTAACATCTGCACTTTTTATTGATGATTTAATCAATCATTTTAAAGAGAACGGATGGGAAGTTATTAATGTTAGAAAAGCATATAAAGATCCTGTTTATAAAGAAATTCCTGTAACAATTCCGGCAGGAGAAAGTCTTTTATGGGCATTAGCTAAACAAACAAAAAAATACGATTCAATTTTACGTTATCCTGCAGAAGATAGTCGTTACGAAAAAGAAGCAATGGACCGTTTAGGTTTGTAAAATAAAAATAGGAACAATGAATTCAATAGAAATAATCTTATTAAACTTTTATGAAATAAGAAGACGAAGCTTAAAGTTATGGAGTGGGATTCCTAATGAATATTTGAATTGGAAACCAGATGAAGATGCCTTTACTATTATTGAAATGATAAGACACATTTTAGAAGGCGAGCATCTTTTTCATCAAATAATAGAAAATCGTGGAGATTTAGGAGATTATCAGTCGCCTTGGAAAGAATTAACATATACAAATTTGAAAAATGAAATAACATTTTCTAAAAAATATAGAGCTGAGTTTTTAAATATGATAAATGATTTAAATGAATCTGATTTAAAAAGCATAAAAATTGAAAGAAAAGAAGTTGGACAAAGTAAAATACTTGGTGATTACTTAAACAGAATTGCTTACCATGAAGCTGTTCATACGGGGCAATTGTTAGACTACTTAAGAACAATAGGAATTAACAGACCTCAAATTTGGGATTAAATATAATTGGTAAAAACAACAACAATTTCATTATAATAATTCACCTAAAAAGATGAAAAAAAACATATTATTTATTGCATTAACCCTTCTCGTATTAACAAGTAAAGCCCAAGAATATAAAGAACTTTATAAGAATGGCACTTTAAAAGTATTTGGAGCTAAAAAGAATAGCTTAAAAACTGGAGAATGGAAATACTATTTTGAAAATGGAAAAATAAGTAAAACCGGTAATTATTTAGAGGGAAAATTAAATGGCGAATGGAAATATTACCACAAGAACGGTGTTTTAAGAATCATTGGAAAATACAAAAAGGGAAAAGACAAAGGTCTTTGGAAATATTATCATGATAATAGTGCTTTAAGAGCAATTGGGAAATATAAGAACGGAAAGCAAACTGGGAAATGGAAATACTTTTATAAAAATGCTGTTTTAAGTAAAACAGGTAAAAAAGTAAAAGGAGAAGATGTAGGTGAGTGGAAATATTTTAATGAAGATGGATCATTAAGTAAAATTGAAAAAAAAGAAAATGATAAAGAGGCAATTGAGAGAATATTAAGTTATTATTTTAAAGGCTCTAAAACTGATAATCCAGATTTACTTAAGAAAGCATTTCATGCAGATGCTACTTTAAAGTTTATCAATAAAAAAGGCACTTACACAAAAATACCAATTCAAACGTTTTTCACTTATTTCAAAAACACGAAAACTAGGTCATTTAAAACTAAAATTTACTACATAGACATTTCTGAAACTACTGCAAATGTAAAACTCTCTACAGAGTATAAAACCTATCAATATATAGATTATATGAATATGCTTAAAACAAAAGAGGGCTGGAAAATTGTAAGTAAAATTTCTCATCAAGAATTTTTTTAAGAATAACTAGAATAAATAAACTTTAAGATTTAGAATTAATGCAATACGATAAAGACTTACTATCAACACATAAAGCTCTTTTTTTAAAAGCACGAGAATTTCTTTTGTCTTTTAATGGGATAATAGAAACAAAAAAAGAACGAATTACAACTTATTCAAATAAAAATGGCGGTGTTTGCCACCTAAGAACAATGCCTTATGGAATTGATTTTGGCTTTTTAAAAGGAGCAAAAATGAAGGATGAATTAGGCCTTCTTACTGGAAAAGGAAAAGCAATTCGGGTTTTACCAATAAAAGAATTAGATAAAAATGTGGTTACCTATTATTTAAAACAAGCCATAGAATTAAACGAAAAAAAGTAGTACTAAAAAAAAGTGAAAATGAAAAAATTACAATTATCAATTAAAACATTGCTAGTTACAGCTGTATTATTTATTTCTTGTTCAGAAAATGAACCAGACATAGAAGAAATCTGTACTTCAGAAAATTATACTGTCAATTTTGATAGATATGTTGATGAAACAGTAAGAACTCCAACAAACATTGGTCAAATAGGTAAAACAACAGCGTTTTCTTATAATGAATATAATCTTTTAAGTAGCATTTATAACTATAATATAGACAATCAAAACATAAACGATGTTCTTTATAAATGTAACAACAATGTAAGCTCTATGTTTACAAATGTTTACACATATAATTCAGAAAATAAATTAATTACTTCTATTACAGCCACAAACCCTAGTGCTTCTTATAATTTAATTTACAATGAAAACACTGTAGAGGCTGAAGGTGTTCTTGAGTCGAATATGTATAATGGTATTACTTTAGAATTGAATTCAAATGGTCTAGTAAATAAAATTTTACGTTCAAACAATTATTCGGTTTTAGAATACGATGCTAATCTTAATTTAATAAAAACTACAGACTTTGATTTAAATAATACTCTATTAAATACAATAGATATAGAATACGATCAAAATCCAAATTCGTTTTATGGACAATTAACCTCTGTTTATTTGGATAGAATTTTAAGGTATTTTAATGAATCTACAGAAGACGGATTCATGGAACTAGCATTTGATACATCTTTAGAATCTAATTTCCCATATTTTAAAAATAATATTTTAAAAATTTACAGAACGACAGGGAATTCATCATTTAAAGAAGAAATTTTAAAAAGAGAATTTACTTATGACAACCAAAACTATCCTATAGAATTTGAATTTATAACAGTTGGTTATCATGATAGTACAGTTACAATAACATACAAATAATACTAATTAATATGAAAAAATTACAATTAACAATCAAAGTATTACTATTAACATCTATATTATTTGTTTCTTGCTCAAAAGATACAGAAATTGAAATACCGTTACCTGGAAACGAATTTGTGGAAATACCAGATATTGAATTCGAAAAAGAATTAATTAGAGTTGGTATAGATTCAGATGGAGAAATCAATCAAAAATTATTAAAAACCGATGCTGAAAAAGTTACAAAATTATCACTCTATAATACTGATATAAATACTTTAAAAGGTATTGAAGCATTTGTGAATTTAAAAAATCTAGATGCCGAAGCAAATAAATTAACATCAATCGATTTAAGTAATAATGTATTGTTAGACACCATTCATTTAGGGTTTAATAACTTAACCACTATTAAAGGTTTAAATAATGCATTAAACTTAAAGTGGTTGAGTTTAAGTGGAAACCTGTTTACAGAGTTTACAATAGAAAACCCAAGTATTGAAAGCATATTAATGAGTCATAACGAGTTAACATCTTTTAATGTAAACCAATGCCCAAAATTAACTGGAGTATTATTGCACATAAACAAGCTAGAAGCTTTAGATTTTAGTAATAATCCTTTACTTGAAACCTTAATTTTTTCAGATAATAAAGTAAAAACAATAGATTTAGACAACAATGTTAATTTAGAATATATTTATTGTTCAAGTAATTTATTTACAAGCTTTGATGTAAGTAAACTTAACAAACTAGTAGACTTAAGAGTTGACAGAAACCCAACTTTAACATGTATAAAAATTGCTGAAGATCAAGAAATTTTAACTTTAAGTTTATCAGATTACCAGGAAACAAATATTAATTGTAATTAATATTTGAGTAAAATACCTATCTTTAAAACCCATTTTTATAAAAAAAATGGGTTTTTTCTTTTACACGTTTATCCTCAAATTATGTCGCTTGTGTACTTTTTCTTTCGATTTTAAAAAGTATTTCGTTGCTTTGTTGTAGATATGATTCAAAAAATAAATACACAAAATAAAAGAAGTACTTTTCCACTATATTGGAAATGTCAACTTTCTGGTTGGAGCTTAGTTTCTATTTATTGGGCGTACACAGTTTATACGAGAGATAATTATGGTGTATGGTATACATTTTTAAATTATGTTTTGGATGCATCCATAGGAATATTTCTAACGCACATGTATAGAGAACTTGCTTTAAAGGCAGGTTGGAAACAATTATCAATTAAAAAACTTTTAATTCGTATTGTTCCTATAATATTTATTTTTGCTGTTTTATACACTCTTATTAATAATTTAAAATGGCATTTCTTCTGGACAATACTTATTGGTGAAGAAAAAAATATTTTAGAATCTCTAGCCTTTTGGGATCCGATATTTATTACAGGCTTGCGTTTAATGTCTATTTGGATATTGGCATATCATTTATATCATTATTATCAGAAAGAAGTAGTTACAGCAAAAGAAAATGCTCAATTAACTATCATAGCAAAACAAGCACAATTAGATAATTTATCAGCACAATTAAATCCACATTTTTTATTTAACTCCTTAAACTCAATTAAATCTTTAGTAATTGAAAATCCAGATACAGCAAGGAGATCTATCGATTTACTGTCTGATTTATTACGGTCGTCTTTGTACGAAAAAGACAAAGATTTCATCTCTATTAAAGAAGAGTTATCTTTAGTAAAAGATTATATCGAATTAGAAAAAATGCGTTTCGAAGAGCGTTTACAATTAGATATATCGATTGATAAAACGTTGAACAAATTCAAAATTCCAACATTAAGTATTCAATTATTGGTTGAAAATGCCATTAAACACGGAATCGATTTAATTGTTAAAGGAGGAATTATTAACCTTACTATTAAAAAAGAACACAATCTTGTAGAAATTATAGTTGTAAATCCAGGAAAGATAAAAAGTAAAAAAACAACAGGATTAGGCATAAAAAATTTACAAGAACGATTAGCTATTCAATATAAAAACAAAGCAACTTTTAGTTTATTAGCGTTAAATACTAATGAAGTTGAAGCAAAAATAATTATACCATTTACAGCTGATGAAAACATTTAAAACCATCATTATTGATGATGAACGTTTGGCTAGAGAAGAAGTAAAACGTGCATTAAAAAGTTACCCAGAGTTTGAAATAGTTGGTGAAGCCAATAATGTAGATGCTGCTTTAAGTTTAATTGACGAACTAAACCCAGATATTCTTTTTTTAGACATTCATATGCCAGAAAAATCTGGTTTTGATTTATTAGAAGAATTAACAACTGTACCAGAAGTTGTTTTTACAACAGCTTACGATCAATATGCTGTAAAAGCTTTTGAGTTAAACGCTTTAGATTATTTAGTAAAACCATTAAGAGATGAACGTTTTTCTAAAACTATAGAAAAAGTAAAAGTAGAATTGGCAAAAAAAGAAGAAATAAAAGTTGATGTTTTGCCAATGCATCGTAAAATATTTATCAAAGATGGAGAGAAATGTTTTTTTATTCCTTTATCAGAAATTTATTTTATTGAATCTATTGGCAATTATGTTCGCTTATATTTTGGTAGTGAAAAAGCAATGATAAAACGTTCTTTAAAATTATTAGAAGAAAAATTAGATGCCACTGTTTTTTTTTAGAATAAACAGAAGTCAAATTATAAATACACACTTTATTAAAGAAATTCACCCATATTTTAATAACAAACTTCAAATTAAATTAATAACCGGCGAAAAGTTGGAAGCTTCAAGTAGACAATCTATAAAGTTTAAAAACTGGAATAGCCTTTAAATTCAAAAAAAATGACTCAAAAAAATTATGTAACAAAAATGCTTATCGTGTTTTTGATGTTCTTGCAATACACAGTAGTTTCGCAAAATGCAACTTCTTATTCAATAGGAAAAACCTATAAAATTAAGTCCAAAGTTTTAAATGAAGAACGTACTTATATTCTTGAATTACCTAGTTCTTATAAAACAGGTGAAACCAAGTATCCTATTTTAGTTTTATTAGATGGTGAAATGAGCTATCACTCTCATTCGGGAATACTAAACCATATGACACAAGGACGTCAAATTCCTGAAATGATTATTGTTGCCATTACAAATGTGGATAGAAACAGAGATTATACACCAACAAAATATTTAACTAATTTAAATGGATCTAGTGCTGTAGAAAATCATAAAACTACAGGAGGTAGCGCAAAATTTCTAGAATTTATTGAACAAGAATTATTACCTAAAGTTGAAAAAAAGTACAGAACCAATGGGTTTAAAACTTTAGTTGGGATTTCACATGGTGGTTTGCTTGTAGGATCTGCGTTTTTATCAAAAGAAACTACATTTAATGGGTTTGTTTCTATGGACCCAAGTTTTTGGTGGGACAATCAACAGGTAGTGAGACAATTAGAGAAAACGGATTTGAATCAAATAAAAAACAAAAGATTTTATTTATCTACTGCAGATAAATTTGAAAATTTTGATAAAATTCCACATGTGTTTACTGCAAACATTAATAGCCATGAAAAATTTAATACAACCTTAAAAAACAAGGGGTTTTCACCATCAAATATTGCTCTAGAATATTTTAAAGAAGAAAACCATTGGACAGTTGCTCTAATGAGTTTGTATCATGGAATGCAATTCATCTACAAAGGTCTTAAAATGAAAAATATGAATAGTAGTTCTATTGATGAAATTGAACTTTATTATAAAAACAATTATAATGGAAGTTTTTTACCTCCAGAAAACGATATAAATTCTTTAGGCTATAGCTTTTTAATTAATAACCCAAAGAAAGCATTAACGTACTTTAAATTAAATGTGAAAAATCACCCAAAATCATCTAATGCTTTTGATAGTTTAGGAGAAGTATATTTTAATTTAGATGATAAGGTGAATGCTTTAAAAAGCTATAAAAAGTCTTTTGATTTAGACCCGAATAATAAAAATGCCTTAAAAATGATAAACAAATTAAACTAACTGTATTTCAAGTGAATACAATTAGTTTTGCTTTTCAAAACTTAATATTTTAACGTTTGTAAGCGTATTTCTACGTTGCTGTACTTTCTCTTTTAATCTCTTTATACAATTCATTTCTTTGTACTATAAATGAATAAAAACGAAAATATTATGACACATTTTAAAAATAAATTATCCTTTTCAAAAGTATTATTTTTCTTAACAGTACTAATAATGAGTTCTTGCTTTAAAAAGTATGAAAAGATAACTAATCAGCCAAAATTAAAGGATTATTCAGTTGGCGAAAATTGGGTTTGGAAGTATAAAGGTGTAACTGATAAAGGAGAGGTTCGTTCTGATGGAGAAGATGCTAGAAGAATAGTTAGTATTGATGGTGTTTTATCAATTTTGGTAGGAAAAGATACAGTTTCAGTTTCTGACCTTGTAAAACCAGAGGTAAGTGAAACACCAAGATATAAATGGCCTTTAGAAGTTGGTAAGAAATGGAAGTATGAGAAAAACTGGACAAGTCAAGATGGTACAACAGGAAAACAAAGTCAAGAAGCTGAAGTTTTATCTTTTAAAGAAGAAACTGTAGGAGCTGGTACATTTATGGCTTACACAATCCAATACTTAGGTAAAACTACAAATTCTAGAGGTTATAACGCAAGAACCGATGAGGTTTGGTTATATGCTCCAAAAGTTAAAAATTTTATTAAATTAACGCAAACTCAAGATGATTTTGTTTACAATGAAGAGTTAATAAAGTATTCAAATCCGAATAAAAAATAACATTGTTTGCTAACAACTCTTAATAAAAAAACAATGAAAAAATCAATATTTTTATTTGCGCTCTTAGTTAATAATATTTATTCTTTTGGGCAAGAACTACCCTTTAAGAAGGCGGATTTATCAAATGCTGTAGCACTTGAAAATCAAATGCAACAGTTGGCCGCATTATGTGATACTCAAAATTTATCTGAATTAGACTTATTTAAGTTTCAGTTAATTAAAGAAAACTACACAGATGCATTAAGTACTATAAAAAAAAGAATAAAAGATACTCCAAAAGAAGAGCGTGTTTATTTAGACCTATATCTGCAATACGTAGAAGCTAAATTAGCTAAGAATTTTATAAAAACATTTAAAAATTCTTATAAAAACTACTTAATTAAATCGGATGATATCTTTGTTATTAATTTAGATAAAACATTAATTCTTAGAGATGGTACGGATTATTTTATTTCTAATTTCAAAAATATTTATAATAATATTAAATCTAACAAAATTTCTAATGCTACTGCTCAAAACTTAATCAAAAAATATTTTTTGAATAAAGTATATGCTGCAACTAGAGACATTTTCTTTGAGGAAATAAAACAAGACCACAAACGAAGATATAGTATAAATGACAGTATTGTAATTTCGATGAAAGATGGTGCAGAAGTTTCAATTGTAGTTGTAAAACGAAAAGGAACTTTATCAACAAAAAAAGCCGCAATATTAGCATCGTCAATTTACACAGGAACAAATGAGCCTTCTGCAATGTTAGCAGCATCCAAAGGATATATTGGAGTTATTGCGAACACAAGAGGAAAAAGGTTGAGTAAAAGTGAAATAAAGCCTCTTGAATATGAACATACAGATGTGTATGAAGTTATTGATTGGATAAGTAAACAAACTTGGTCTAATAAAAAAGTAGCAATGGTTGGCGGAAGTTATAATGGGTTTACACAATGGGCTTCGATGAAACACAAAGTACATCCTGCATTAAAAACAATTGTTCCAATGGTGGCAGTTGCTCCTGGAATTGATTATCCGATGGAAAATAATATTCTGCACAATTATTCGTATTCATGGAATTTTTATGTAACCAATAATAAATTTTTAGATTTTAAAGCCTCAAATGACTATAATCGTTGGAATACTTTAAAAAACACTTGGTACAAAACAGGAGTTGCATTTAACAAACTAGATAGTTTAGATGGTAAAGTAAATAAATTATGGAATACTTATATGAGGCATCCTAGTTATGATAATTTTTGGAAAAAAATGATCCCATATAAACAAGAGTTTTCAAAAATCGACATTCCTGTTTTAACTATTACGGGTTATTATGATGACTCACAAAGAGGTGCAATGTATTATTACAATCAGCATCATAAATATGCAAAAAATCCAAACCATTATTTAGTAGTTGGACCTTATGATCATTGGACGGCACAAACGAAGCCAGTAGAAAATTTTAGAAATTATAAATTAGACAAATCTGCTTTGATAAATATTGATGAAGATCTTATTTATCAATGGTTTGATTACATTTTAAAAGGTAAAAACAAGCCAAGTATTTTAAAAGACAAAGTAAACTTTCAAGTAATGGATACTGATACTTGGATGCATAAACCAAGTTTATCTGCAATGACAAATGATACTTTAAAGTTTCATTTAAACGCAACCAAAAAAGATAGTTTTTTCTCTTTAAAATCGAAAGCTACTTCTTCTAAAATTGACTTGATTGTAGATTTTAAAGATAGAAAGACTATGAATAATACAGATTATTATCCTTGGCCTTTAGAAAAAGACAACATTAACTTAAAAGATGGATTAATTTTTAAATCTGAAGCCATAAAAGATGATGTAATTATGAACGGCTCATTTTTAGGAAACCTAGAATTTATTGTCAATAAAAAAGATGTAGACTATTCTGTTACAGTTTATCAATTAACTCCAGAAAACAAATATTTTCACTTAAGTTATTATATTGGTAGAGCTAGTTTTGCTAAAGATAGAGAGCATAGAAATTTATTGGTTCCAAATGAAAAAACGAGTATTTCTTTTGATAACTCTAAGTTAGTCAGTAAAAAAATACAAAAAGGTAGCAAGATT
>CAJQQH010000004.1 GCA_905480405.1 uncultured Polaribacter sp.
ACCTATAATATAACAATAGTCAACAATGGTGTTGAGGCATTAGAAGAAATTAAAAAAACAGAATTTAGTACTGTTATAAGCGATGTTATGATGCCAGAAATGGATGGTTTTGAATTATGTAAAAGAATAAAAGAGAATCCAGAAACCTGCCAATTACCAGTTTTATTATTAACTGCTTTAGGAGATAATGCAGATTTAATTAAGGGATTAGAGTTTGGTGCAGATGAGTATATTAGCAAACCATTTTCTTTAAAACACCTAGAACTTCGATTAAAAAAATTAATTGAAAATAATCTTAAGATTAAAGATTATTTTTCCAAAAACAGTTTACCTCCAAAAGACAAAAAAGAATTAGATTTATCTAAAAGAGATCTAGCCTTTTTAGATAGAATTTCTGATATTATAGAGAAAAATTTATCTAATTCAAACTTTGGAGTAGAAGAACTTTCTATAGAAGCAGGTTTAAGTTCGGCTCATTTTTACAGAAAACTAAAACAACTTACTGGGCAAGTACCCAATGTATATTTACGTAATTTTAGATTGCAAAAAGCGGCAGAATTATTAGCTAGTAATAGCGGTTATAATGTTGCAGAAGTAATGTATCAAATAGGTATAGAGTCTAATTCTTATTTTTCTACATCTTTTAAGAAATTACATGGAGTGTCTCCTTCTGAGTATTCCAAAAGATCAAAAAGATAGTTTTTGAGCTAAATAAAAATATTGAAAGCTAAACCAGGAAATTCCAATTATTTATGCTCAAACAAACAGCTTTGGATAACAACTTAATATTAATTATTAGAATATAGGTATTTGAAGAATGTAAAACACATTTAGCTTTTTTATAAATTAAGCTTACATATTGTATAAAAACAAGAAAATTATACTACATTTATTAAACACCTACAAAGTACTTTTATAGCAAATATCAAACCTAGTTTTATGTCGTTTTTGTTTCCGAAAAATTGCTAACTTACCCTCTTAAAATAATATTTTTAGAGTTATTCAAACTTTTAGTTATCTGTTTTTGTTTTTACAACATTTACTAAAAACCCATACAGAGACAGCATTTTAGTCTCTAAAAACAACAAAATGATGGCATTGAGCAAAAGAATGATGAATTAAAGGAAATCATTTTCGTACTAAATCTCCTAACTTTGTAAAACAAAGAATCAATAATTATAATTAAAAAACTTTAACATGAAAAAAATTACATTTTTACTCCTGGTTTTTATTGGCCTAAGTAGTCTTCAAGTAAATGCGCAAATAAATGGAACATTTAATGCAACAGTGAATTCAAATTGGTCTAATGCAGATAATTGGACAGATAATATAATAGCTGATGCAACAGGTACTGCAACTTTAACTGCAAGTGTAGATATTGATGCTGCTACAGCTGTTGGGGCTTTAATAATTACAAATCCACTAACTGTTGGTAGTGTTTCAAATTTTACATTAACATTAAATGGTCCTGATTCAGGAAATAATACGATAGAAAATAACAGTACTGGTCTTGTTACATTTGACTGTGATATATCCTTTGCTGTTTCTGGTAAAAGAGTTTTTAATGCTCAAAACACTACAAATAGCACTGTTTTCGCTACAGGAAATACGATTGCTTTAGGTGCGAATAGTTTACTTATGGATAATGATTCACCTCTTGCATTTCAAATGAATGGAGTAGTAACAGGTTCAGGAGTGATAAATATAGTAAATGCTGCTGGTGCTGGTAGAGGAGGTTTAACTCTTGGGGCAGCTTCAGACTTATCTGGCTTTACAGGAGGCTTTAATACTAGACACAGTCCAGTTGTTTTTAACAATACTACTGCTATTGCTAGTGGAAATAATTTGCAAGTACAAGGTACAGGGTCATATGAATCAACCGTATTAAATAATCTTTCAGATGCTAATATTATCAAAAATGCTACATCTACAGGTACTTCTCTTGTAACATTTACTACAAACCAAACAAATCTTGGTGCACTTACTGTAGATACTCGAGATTTATCAATGGATTTTGACTCCTCAACTTCAGTAGTATTTTCTGGATATACTACATCTGGTTCAGAAGGTGTTGTAGACTTACTAAATTACACAGATGGTGAACTTAGAATAGGTACTACTTCTACTAGCGTTCCTTCATCTGTGCTAGACACATGGACTGTTGATGGTGCAGCTGCAACTCTTGATCAAGATGCTTCTGGTAATATTATTTTTGGAGTTGCATGTACAGAAGCAACAGATGTTACTTCTTTAGCAGTAAGTGCAGAAACAACTACAACAATAGATTTAAGTTGGGTTAGTGCTGATTGTTTTGATGAGGTTTTAGTAGTTGCTAAATCTGGTTCTGCTGTTACAGCTGGACCAACAGGAGATGGTACTACACCAGCATATACTGCTAATGCAGCTTTTGGTACTGCTGGAACAGATGCAAATTTAGTTGCTAATGAATTTGCAGTTTATAAAGGAACAGGAAATACAGTATCTGTAACTGGTTTAACTATTAATACAGATTATCATTTTGAAGTATTTACACGTAAAGGTTCAGATTGGAGTGATGGTGCTGTTATCAATGAAATTCCTAATACTTTTACTACTGATACTGCTGGTGCATGGGAAACTGCTACAAATTGGGTAGGTGATGTTGCTCCTACTACAGCAACAGATAATGTATCAATTGGTCATACTATGACTATAACCTCAGATGTAACAGTAAATGAGCTTACGATTGTTTCAGGAAGTGTAACAGCTGAGCCAGGGTTTTCTATTACAATAAATGGAGATAGAGATACAAATCATCAACTTTTTGCAAATTCAACAGCAACTGCTTTTGGTAGTTTAATGTTAAACGGTTCTGGAACCCATGCTGCTGGGTATAACTTATATGTAGCTTCAAATGCTAGTGGTAACCAGCTTATTTCATCTCCTTTTGTAGAAACTTTAGATAAAATGATGTCTGTTGATACAGGTGATGGGACTGATCAAATTTTCAATAATACTGCTGGTGGTGATGCAACTCAATTACTTTTTGGAACATTTGATAATGAGAATGGTGCATTTTTAACATCGGACTCTGATAATAATTTTACTACAACACTAGGAACTGGATATAGAGCAGCAACTATTTCGGGAAGTAAAATTCAATTTAAAGCTGTACCAGGAACTATAGCAAATGTAGATGTTGCTATAACACATGGAGCACACGCAACGTATGGTCAATGGAATTTAATAGGGAACCCTTACCCTACTTTTTTAAATTTTCAAGATTTCTTTACAGCTAATACAGCTCAATTTGAAGCAAGTGTAAACAATGCTATTTATATGTGGAATGGTAGTTCTTATACAGCTTATAATAATCTTAATACCACAACTACTTCATTGATATCTCCAGGAAAAGGTTTCTTTGTAAAAACAATAGCTTCTACACCAGGTACTGTAACATTTACGCCAGCAATGAGAAAAATTTCATCTGATGGTACTTTAGTGTCTAAATCTGCTAATAATAATGAGAAAGCATTAGTAAAAATAAATTTAACTACAGCTACAAAAACATTTGCTACAGAGATCTATTTTGTACAAAACCAAACTAGAGGATTAGATGTTGGTTATGATGCAGGTGCTTTTGCAGGTAGTACAGATGGTATTTTCACAAATTTAGTTGAAGCTAACACAGGAGAAGGTCTTTTAATTCAGGCTTTACCTTATGAAGATTATAACAATGTAGTTGTACCAGTTGCTATTAATGCTGAGGCAGGTGCTGAATTAACAATTAGTTTAGATATAGCTTCATTAACGTTACCAGAAAATACTTATGTATATCTTAAAGACAATGTGTTAAATACTACTACATTATTAAATGATGTAGATTATGTGTTTACACCAGATAATGCATTAAGTGGAACTGGACGTTTCTTTTTAGAATTCTCTGCTAAATCTGTATTAAATACAGATGAGTTTGCAGTAAATGAAATGTTAATCTACACAAACCAAGCAACTAAATCAATTATTATTAAAGGATTATTAAAAACGGATGCAAGTGCAAAAGTATTTGATATAC
>CAJQQH010000005.1 GCA_905480405.1 uncultured Polaribacter sp.
TTTTAAGTGGTACCTCCAGGAATCGAACCAGGGACACAAGGATTTTCAGTCCTTTGCTCTACCAACTGAGCTAAGGTACCATTGCCTTAGCGGATGCAAATATAGTATGTTTTTTGACATCTCCAAGTAAAAAATTAAAAAAATGTATTGTATTTTTGAAATTCTACAAACTTAATAAAATGAACCTAGTTATAGATGTTGGTAATACAAGAGTAAAAGTAGCTGTATTTGAGAAAGATACAGTTGTGAATCTTTATTTTTTTAATAAAAGTGTAATCATTTCTGAAGTAAAAAAAATAATAAAAAACAATAAAATTTCTTCTGCAATTGTTTCAAGTGTATCTGTTTTATCACCAAAAAAGATTGATAAATTACAAGAAATGGTTCCATTTACATTTGTTTCTTTCGAAACTAAAGTGCCATTTAAGAATTTGTATAATTCGCCAAAAACCTTGGGAGTGGATAGAATTGCATTGGTTTGCGGAGCTGCAATACAATTTTCTAATAAAAATGTCTTAATAATTGATGCTGGAACCTGCATTACATATGATTTTTTAAACGATAAAAATGAGTATTTGGGAGGCGCAATTTCTCCTGGTATAAGAATTAGATATAAATCTTTACATGATTATACTTCTAAATTACCTTTTTTGCTATCAAACGAACCTAAAAACTTTATAGGTGATAATACAATTGAAAGTATAAATTCTGGTGTAGTTAATGGTGTTATACAAGAAATTGATGGAGTTATTAATCAATATAAAAATAAATTTATGAATTTAACAGTTGTTTTAACAGGTGGAGATACAAATTTCTTGTCAAAACAATTAAAAAGTAGCATATTTGCCAATCAAAATTTTCTCCTTGAAGGATTAAATGGAATATTGATTTTTAACAAAGAAAAATGATTAAAAAGATTCTAATAGCACTTTTGCTAATTACATCTGTAACAATATCAGCTCAAAGAACAAACTCATCTCCATATTCTTTTTTTGGTATTGGAGATCAATTTAGCACAAAAACAGTAGAACAGAGTTCTATGGGTGGTGTTGGAGTTGCTCATAGCCATTATAAGCTTTTGAATTTCTCAAATCCGGCAGCTTACTCAAGTTTAAGATATACAACTTATGCTTTTGGTATGTTAAATAACGATTTAACTGTAAAAAGTGGTTCTTCAGAGCAAAGTTCTACTTCTACAAGTTTAAGTTATGTAGCAATTGGGCTTCCTTTAAGTAAAAAAGCAGGTATGTCTTTAGGATTACAACCAGTTTCATCTGTTGGTTATTCTCTATCAAACACTCTTTTGGATGCAAGTGGTGATATTTCTGAAATATCTGTTTTTGCTGGTAATGGTGGTGTAAATAGAATTTATGGTAGTTTTGGAATTGAAGTTTTAAAAGGACTTTCTTTAGGTTTGGAACTAGATTATAGTTTTGGGAATATAGATAATAGTATTACAAACCAAAGAGCAGATGTTACTTTAGCTACAAAATTTAAAGAAGTAACTATTGTAAGAGGCGGTTCTGTTAAGTTAGGAACACAGTATAAAAAGGAATTAAAAAATAAAAAAATATTAACACTAGGTGCAACTTTTAAATTAGGAAATGATTTTAAAGTTACTGGTAATGATCACTTATATTCGCTATCTTTTTCTAACACTGGAGGAGAAATACCAAGAGATACCATTTCTACGTCTTCTATAAATGGTAAGTTTAATATGCCAATAAAAACTACATTAGGTATTGGTTTAGGTAAAATAGATAAATGGTATGCAAGTTTAGAGTATGAAAACCAAGATGCTATTGAAACAACTGGTTTTTTAAACAATTCAAACGATGCGTATAGGTATGGAAGTTCAAATAGATTCTCACTAGGTGGTTTTTATTTACCTAAGATAAATTCTATTTCTAGTTATTGGAATAGAGTTACTTATAGAGCTGGTTTACGTTTTGAAAAGACAGGTTTACTAGTTGATGGTTCAGGAAATAATACAAATTTTGCTCAAGTTGATGACTTTGGCATGTCTTTTGGTTTAGGTTTACCATTAAAACGATTGTCTACCGTAAACATGGGGTTTGAATTTGGTAAAAGAGGAACTACTGATAATAATTTAATAGAAGAAAATTATTTTAACTTTAGATTAAGTTTATCTTTGACAGATCTTTGGTTTATCAAAAGAAAGATTGATTAACAAAAAATTATAAAAATGAAGAAAATTACCTTTTTATTAGCGGCAATAATGCTTTTAGCAATTGCAAAAACAAATGCACAAGATGATGCAAAAAGAGAATGTACAATAAAATTTAATCTTTTTTCTGGAGATTTTAAATCTAAAAAATACGACGAGGCTTTTGTTAATTGGGAGTATTTAATGAACAATTGTAAGGATCTTTCTGTTAGTATTTATCAATATGGAGCAACATTAGCAGAAGATGTTAGAAAAGATCCTGCTTTAGCTAAAAAGGTATATGAGCAAAGGTTACAGTATTTTCCTAATAAAAAGGCAGCAAAAGCACATAGTGATTATGCTACCTATTTATCAAAAAATAATTTAGCTTCTGAGGATGAAGTTTTCAAAATTTTAGAAAAAGCGTATAAAATTTCTCCTAAAGATATGGGAGTAAAAAATATCTTTAAATACTTTAAAGGTGTAACAAAAAGAAATAAAGATACTAATCCTCAAGTGGTTTTTGATACTTATGATGATGTTCTTGAGTCTGTTGGAGAAAAACTAGATGGTTATACTGTTAAAATTAACAAGTTAACAAAAGATTCTACTGTAGTTTTAGGTAAGAAAGATCAGAAAAGATTAAGAGGGTATAGAATTAACTCTAAGGCTTTAGGTCAAGTAGAAGGAGGTTTAGATGCTATTATTTCTGAAATTGCAACTTGTGAACGTTTAATACCTCTATATAAAAGAGATTTTGAAGCAAATAAAGGTAATGCAGTTTGGTTAAGAAGAGCAGTTTCTAGAATGTTTAATAAAGGATGTCAAGAAGATCCTTTATATGAAACTTTAGCAAAAGCTTATGCAGAATCTGCTCCATCACCAGATTCATATTCATTTTATGCAGGTATTTTAGAAAAAAATGGAGATGTTAGTGGTGCTGCTGATATGAGACAAAAAGCATTTGATTTAGAAACAGATCCTTTAAAAAAGGCAAAAACTAAATTAAAATTTGCACAAGCTGCAAAATCTAGAGGTCAATTATCTAAAGCTAGAAGTTTAGCTAGAGAGGCATTAAGTTTTAATCCAAACTTTGGTAAAGCATATTTATTAATTGGAAGATTATACCAATCTAGTGTTAATAATTGTGGTAGTAACGAATTCGAAAAAAGAATGGTTTATGCAGCTGCATTAAGACAAGCTCAAAAAGCATCTTCTGTAGATCCAAGTATTTCTACTACAGCTAGAAAATATATTAATAGTTATAGAGCAAATTTACCAAGTAAGAAAATAATTTTTACTGCTGGTATTGCACCAGGAAGTAGTTATAAAATTAATTGTTGGATTGGTGAAACTGTAAGAGTTCCTAATTAATAATTTTGTGATTAAATACACTAAAATAATACTAAAAAGCATTACTGTACTTTATGTAACAGTAATGCTTTTTTCTTGTTCTAATAATACTCAAAAAGTTAGAGATTTTTTAGCGGATAAAAACTTACCTGTAGGTTCTGCAAAAAATGCTTTTCATGTGTATAAAGACTCTGGCAGAATTACATCAAAACTAATTACTCCTGTAATGTTAGATTTTAGTAACAGAAGAGAACATCCATACAGTGAGTTTCCTGATGGAATTAAAATTATTAATTTTGTTAATAAAGGTAAAGATTCTGTAACTATAACAGGTAATTACGCCTTGTCTTATGCAAAAACTTCTATATCAGAAATTAAAGGAAATGTAATTGTAATTAATCATACAGATAAATCTAGATTAGAAACTGAGCAATTATTTTGGGACGAAGAAACAAAGTATTTTGTTTCTGAAAAAGCATTTAAGTTAATGAAAGAAAAAGATACTGTTTTTGGTATTGGATTTGAGTCTAAGGATGATTTAACAAAACATTTAGCAAAGAAAACAACCGGTAGATTAGAAACATCAGAAGAATAAATTATGAATAAAATTTGGAAACTTTTTCAATACGGATATATAATAATTGCTGTTTTCTTTTTGATTGATGCAGTAACTAATTATAGTACAGATAAAGGTAGAGCAATAATGTCTTTTGTTTTTGCTATCTTTATTACCTTAGTTTTTTTCTTTAAAAGATATTTTAGAAAAAAAGTAGAAAAACGAAATAGTCAAAATAAATAGAATTATAAGTTCTTAATGGAAATTGAACTCATTATTATAATTGTATCAATTTTATTATCCGCATTTTTTTCGGGTATGGAGATTGCATTTTTTTCTGCTAATAAAATGCATATTGAGTTAGAAAAAAAGAGAGATGGTCTCATCCCACGTATTCTAACAAAAATCACACATAAATCATCAAAATTTATTACCACAATGTTAGTTGGTAATAATATTTCTCTTGTAGTTTATAGTTATTATATGGGTAAATTCTTAGTAAGAATTTTACCATTAAATGGACTTAATGATTTTTCTGTTTTATTAATTCAAACTATTATTTCAACGATTCTAATTTTAATTACTGCAGAGTTTTTGCCTAAAGCAATTTTTAGAATTTATGCTAATGAAGTATTAAAAGTGTTTGCAATACCAGCATACTTTTTTTATTACTTATTTCATTTTTTCTCAGAGTTTATATCTTCTATTTCAGATTTTTTCTTGCGAATTTTCTTTAAAACAAATTCAGATGAACAACAAACTGAGTTTAGTAAAGAAGAATTAGGTATTTATATAAATGAACAACTAGAAACGGGTAATACAAATGATGAAGTTGATTCTGAAATTCAAATATTTCAAAATGCATTAGAATTTCAAAATGTAAAAGCAAGAGAGGTTATGGTGCCTAGAACAGAAATTGAAGCAGTTGAAATGCATGAAACTGTAGTAAATTTAAAAGAAGCATTTATAAA
This sequence comes from uncultured Polaribacter sp., assembly GCA_905480405.1. Lineage (GTDB taxonomy): Bacteria > Bacteroidota > Bacteroidia > Flavobacteriales > Flavobacteriaceae > Polaribacter. Next base: position 5,048 of record CAJQQH010000005.1, read on the forward strand.
ATCTGGTTTGTCAAAAATTTTGGTATTTAAAACTTCTTTAGATGATGCTATTGGGTATGTAAATGCATTTGAGTTGTTTAAAAAGCCTAAGACAATTAAATCAATATTGTTGCCTTTAGAAATTGTACCAGAATCAATGATGATTAATGATATATTAAATACACTAATAAAAAAGCGAAAAAGTGTAGCCGTTGTTGTAGATGAATATGGTGGTACTTCTGGTATGATAACTGTTGAAGATATTGTTGAAGAATTGTTTGGAGAGATTGAAGACGAACATGATTCTCAAGAATTTTTAGAAAAGAAAATTAATGAATCAGAATTTAATTTTTCGGGTAGATTAGAGATAGATTACTTAAATGAAGAATATAATTTAAATATTCTAAAATCGGAAGCTTATGAAACTTTAGGAGGTTTTATAATAGAGCATACAGAGAATATACCTGAAGAAAATGAATGTATTGAATTAGATAATTTTGAAATAAAAATTTTAAAAATGAGTGGGGCAAAAATTGATGAAGTCTCTCTTAAGATTCTAAATGAAGAAGATTAATTCTTTACTAAAGCCTTTTTAATAGTAAAAAGACACATAACAGACTACTAATAAGTGTAAAATGGGTTGTAATATTAAAAGCAAAAATCGTATATTCGCCAACTGAAAATAAATAAATAAGTATGGCAGTTTTATCAAAAATTAGAGAACGCTCAATGTTCTTAATTATAATTATTGGATTAGCACTTTTTGCTTTTGTATTAGATCCATCTACACTTGGTGATTTTTTCAACTCAAGCAAAGTAAATGAAATAGGAGAAATTGATGGAGAAGCTGTTTCAAGACAAGAATTTGCAAGTGAATTAGATAGTTACAAGCAACAAGCTGGTAGTAACGTATCTGAAATGCAAGCAGCTAAAACTGTTTGGGATAATATTGTTAGAAAAAAAATTTATAAGAAACAGTTAAATGAAGCTGGTATTACAATTGGTGAAGCAGATGTTTGGCAACAAATTGTTAATGCATCATTTGTACAAAGTAATCCAGATTATCAAAATGAAGCTGGTTTGTTTGATGAAGCTAAGTTTAAGCAGTTTTTAGCAAACGAAAAAGAGAATAAAACTCAATTGTGGTCTCAATGGTCTGCTTACATGAACCAGGTTAGAGATGATGCAGAAAGAAATACTTTTAATAGTTTAGTTTCAGCTGGTTTAGGTGCTTCTTTAAAAGAAGGAGAGAATGAGCATTTAATTAATAATACAAAATTAAGTGGTCAGTTTGTTTATGTACCATATTCTAGTGTATCAGATAGTTTAGTAAAAATTAAAAAATCTGAAGTTGAAGCATATATTAAAGAGAATGAAGTAGATTTTAAAGTTGATGCTTCTAGAGATCTTTCTTTTGTAAAGTTTGAAATTGTTGCAACTGCTCAAGACGAAGCTGCAATGAAAAGTGATATAGCAAGCCTTATTGGTGATTTTTCAAAAGCAACAGATAATGGAGTTTTCTTATCAGAAAATGGATCGGATACAGGTTTGGATAATGAATTTCAATACAAGAATTTTGTAAATAAAGAAATTGCTGATGAAATTTATACTGGTAATAAAAACGATATTATTGGTCCTTATAAAGATAAAGGTTTTTTCAAGTTGTCTAAAATTACAGAAGTTATTGAAATGCCAGATTCTGTAAAAGCTAGTCATATTTTAGTTCCTTTTGTTGGAGCTCAAAGAGTTGCTGCAGATATTACAAGAACTGAAGAACAAGCTGAGAAATTAGCAGATAGTATTTTAAAAGTTGTACAAAGAAGAGGTAGTAAATTTGTTTCTTTAGCTAAAGAATATTCTTCTGATAAATCTAATTCCGATAAAGGAGGAGAGTTAGATTGGTTTAACTATTCTAGAATGACTACAGCTTTTAGAGACTTTGCTTTTACAAATAAGAAAGGTGCTATGGAAGTAGTTAAAACACCATTTGGTTTTCATATTGTAAAAATTACTGACCAAAAAAATAAGCAAAAAGTTTTAAAGTTAGCAACTTACTCTAGAAAAATTGTAGCATCAGAAGCAACTGAAAATAATATTTATAGAAATGCAGAGCAATTCGCATTAGAAGTATCAAAAGGTGATAACTTTTTTGATACTGCTAAGGATAATAAATATAGTGCTAAACCTGTTGTTGGAATCAAAGTACTAGATGAGAATGTTCCTGGTTTAGGAAAAGAAAGACAAATAGTAAGTTGGGCTTTTGGGAAAGATACTAAAGTTGGTTCTTTTAAACGTTTTGATCTTGATGGTAGCCATGTTGTTGCAACTGTAACAGGTGTTACAGAAAAAGGGTTAATGCCAGTTGGTAAGGCTACAGGTAGAGTGAGACCAATTTTATTAAACAAAAAGAAAGCAGCAATATTAGCAGAGAAATTTAATGGAAGTTCTTTAGAAGATATAGCAAAAGCTAATAATATTACTGTAAAAAGTGGTAATGATATTTCTTTAAAAACCCTTATTTTACCTGGTGTTGGTTCAGAACCAAAAATAGTTGGTGCAATGTACAACGCAGAAATTAATAAAGTTTATAAAGAAATTGCAGGTAATAGAGGTGTGTTTGCATTTAAGTTAACAAATAAAGAGTTACCAACTGCATTACCAAATTACGAAACAAACAGAAAAAGAATTGTTCAAACTAGAAAAAGTTCAACTTTTAAAGTATATGAAGCAATTAAAAAATCTTCAAAAATAGAAGATAATAGAGCTAGTATGTATAGTGCTAACTAAACACATTAGTTATTCTTTTAATAAAAAATCCGCTCAATTAATTGAACGGATTTTTTTGTTTTTAAGTTAGTTTTTATTTAGCATTAAGCTTGTTTTAAAGAAGTTTAGATCTCTTTTTATTGTTATGATGCATTGTACATATGTTAAGTTTATGACTAATTACAATAGGTTGTAAGCCAAAAAAAACCTTTCTGATTTCTCAAAAAGGTTTTAAATATTGTTGTTTAAAAATTACAAAGGTTTCTTTTAACCATTCATAGAAATTAAAAACTCGTCATTATTTTTTGAGAATTTAATTCTATCATTAATAAATTCCATTGCTTCAATAGGGTTCATGTCAGCAAGATACTTACGTAATACCCACATTCTTTGTACGGTTTTAGCATCAAGTAAAAGATCATCTCTTCTTGTAGAAGATTTAATTAAGTCGATAGCAGGATATATACGTCTGTTAGAAATGTTTCTATCTAACTGTAATTCCATATTACCTGTTCCTTTAAATTCTTCGAAGATTACTTCGTCCATTTTAGAACCAGTTTCAGTAAGAGCTGTTGCAATAATAGTTAATGAGCCTCCATTTTCTATATTTCTTGCAGCACCAAAGAAACGTTTAGGTTTGTGTAGGGCATTTGCATCTATACCACCAGAAAGTATTTTACCAGATGCTGGTGCTACTGTATTGTATGCTCTAGCTAAACGCGTAATTGAGTCTAAAAGAATAACAACATCATGACCACATTCTACTAAGCGTTTTGCTTTTTCTAAAACTATGTTTGCTACTTTTACATGTTTATCAGCAGGTTCATCAAAAGTAGAAGCTACAACTTCTCCACGAACATTTCTTTTCATGTCTGTAACTTCCTCAGGACGTTCATCAATTAATAAAACAATTTGGTATACTTCTGGATGATTAGCTGCAATTGCATTTGCTACATCTTTTAAAAGCATAGTTTTACCTGTTTTAGGCTGTGCAACGATCATACCACGTTGTCCTTTTCCTAAAGGAGAAAATAAATCGATAATTCTTGTAGATAAAGAACTTCCTTTTTCTGCTAAGTTGAATTTTTCTTGAGGAAATAAAGGTGTTAAGTGTTCAAAAGAAACACGATCTCTAACTAAGTTAGGGTTTAATCCGTTTATTTTGGATACTCTAATTAAAGGAAAATATTTTTCTCCTTCTTTTGGAGGTCTAACATTACCTCTAACTGTATCACCAGTTTTTAGTCCAAATAATTTAATTTGAGATTGAGAAACATAAATATCATCAGGAGAAGATAAATAGTTGTAATCAGATGAACGTAAAAAACCATAACCATCTGGCATCATTTCTAACACACCTTCACTTTCAATAATTCCGTCGAATTCAAAATCTGGGTCTTTGTATCTGTTTCCAGATTTATTTCCATTATTTCGGTTTGTATTATTTTTATCTCTATTCTGATTACTATCTTTAGTCCTGTTTTTATTATTCTGTTGATTTTTTTGAGAAGTATTGTTCTTTACTTGATTTTTATTTTGTTGATTGTTAACAGGCTTTTGTTCTTTGATGTTTTTTTTCTCAGTTTTTACTTCTGATATAGTTTCTTTCTTAATAGGTGCTGTAGTAGAAACACCAGATTTTGCTTCTTTAGCTTTAAGAACTTCTTTTCTAGGAGTAGGTTTTCTTACAATGGGCTTTTCAACTTGTACTTTTTCTACAACATTTTCTATAGGAGTTTCTTTTACTTCTATTTCTTTTTTTTCTGCTGCTTTCTCTGTTACAGGCTGTGCCTTTTTTACTACTCTCTTTCTTTTTGGTTTTTCTGTTTTTACTTTTTCAACTTTAGAAGTTTCTTTTGTAACAGAAGTAGGGCTAGAAGCTTGAGTATCTAAAATTTGGTATACTAAGTCTAATTTTTTTAGTTGACTAGTTTTAGTTAGCCCAATAGATTTTGCAATTACTTGTAGGTCAGCAAGAGTTTTTGCCTTTAGTTCAGAAATTTCGAACATTTATGTGATTGTTAAGTTATATTAAATCTTAATTTTTCAAGATTTTTTAAAAATTATATTTTTGAAATTGTTATTGTATATAGTGCTATACAATATTACTTGTGCGGTTATTATAATACAAATATATACTTTTTTTTTCACTTTGTAGTTTTCTTTTTAAAAAAGAAGTTTTACTTTTGTCTTTCTATTTTTAAAGTATGATACAAAGAATACAAACAATATATTTATTTTTAGCTTCAGTGATCTCTGGTGGATTAATTTTTATATTTAATTTATGGAATACTTTAAAAGAACAAATTTTTGTTTTAGATTTGTTTTCGAAAGAGCAAGTTACTTTTAAAGTAATTCCTCTTATGTTCATTACGTCTTCAATTTTATCAATAGTAACTATTTTTTTATTTAAGAATAGAAAGTTACAGTTTGTTATTGGGCGTATTATAATTTTGATTAATCTTTTTTTATTAGGATTATTGATTTATTTATCTCTAACATTATCTGGAGAAACTATGGTTTCTGAGAAAGGTATTGGGATGTTTATACCAATTTTGGTTATTTTGCTTGTTGTTTTGGCAAATAAGGCCATTAAAAAGGATGAAGATCTTGTGAAATCTGTAGATAGACTTCGATAAAACTAACAAATAGTATATTTAGTGCGAAAAAAAAACCGAGATTTATTTCTCGGTTTTTTGTTTTTTAGGAATAATTTTATTTTCTAATAAATACTTTATCTTTATAAGATAATAATTTATCTTATATCTTTTTTTTTAATAAACTGTTAATCAGTTTGTTAAAATAGTGTTCTCCCTATTTATGGGGAGGCTTCTCCCCATTTATGGGGAGAAGAAAATTTCATCATAAATGGGGATTGTAGAGTCCTTTTAACTAGTTTAAATTTGTAGTGTAAGTAATGAGAAAAAAGATATACGTTCACGTAGCAGATGATCATAAGATATTAATCGAAGGAATTATCGCCGTTATAAATACCGACAAAGATATTGAGATTAACGATTATTCTTTAACCGGTAAAGAAGTAATAGATTGGTTTGATAAAAAAGGTAACAAAGCAGATGTTTTAATTTTAGACATTACAATGCCAATTTTAGATGGTTTTGAAGTTTTAAAGCACTTTAATAAAAACAATATCAAACAGAATGTTATTATTCTTTCTAGTTATGATGATATTAAGATTGTTCAAGAAATGTTAAGTCTTGGTTGTAAAGGTTATATTACTAAAAATAATGCAGGAGAACATATAGTAAATGCTATAAAGGCAGTTGCAAAAGGAGAACAATATTTTAGTAATGATATACAGAGTATTCTTTTAAAATCTTTTGCTGGTCAGCACGTACCAAATGGTGATGCACCAGATAATTTTTTAAAAGAAACGCTAACTGAAAGAGAGTTAGAAGTTTTAAAACTAATATCAAAACAATATAACTCGCCTGAAATAGCAGATAAATTAAGTTTAGGAATTAGTACTGTAGATTCACATAGAAAAAATTTATTAAGAAAATTAAAAGTAAAAAACTCAGTAGGTTTAGCAATATATGCAGTAAAAAACAAAATAATTTAAATCCCCAATACTATTATTTATGAATTCCCCCATTAATTAAAATAATCCCCTAACTATTTTAACTTAGTGATTTTTTATAAAATTAAAATTAAAATTAAATAAAATGAAAAAATTTAACCTTGTAATTATTATTGTATTATCTTCTTTTTTGTTCTCTTCTTGTTCTTCTAATGATGCTGAATTACCAGAAGAGCAAAGTACAGTTTTATTGGAAAATTATCTATTAAAAAGAGATGCAACCGGAGCATATTCAATTGATTTAAATGTTGGCGAAGATGTAATTGTCGATAAAGTTGTAAACTCTATGGAAAGTACCAATGAAATATACTTGTCAGAGTCTTATGGTAAAGTCGCTCAGAAAACTAGCTACAGTACAGATCTAAGGATTGAGAATGAAAGCTTCAAAATTAATTTCATTAGTGAGAACGATAATAAAATTCCAAGTATTACTGTTTATGATGATAACATTAAGTTTTTAAGTAAATCAGGAGAAAATGGTAGTATGTTAAAAGATTATACTATTTCTAAAAACGAAGACGGAACTTTCGAATTAGACTTTAATGTTAATAATAAAGTTGAAGTAGATTTTGTATATAACGAAGAGTTATTAACTTATGAAATTCATTTAGAAGAAGGAAACTCTAAAGAAAGTAAATTTTCTAGAACAATTGAAAAAGAAGAAGGTGAATTATTAAAAATTGATTTTGTAAGTCATACAAATAATGCCAATGCAAAAGCTGCTGTAGTAGCAATAAGAAAGCCAAGAGTTATTGTTAGTGATGGTGATGATGGTTAATAACTTACTTTAGAATACGTTTTTATTGCAAATGAAAAAAATATTAATATTAATCATTATTTGTTTTAGTTTATATCAAATTAAAGCAAATAATGTCAGTAAAAAAGAAACCTTAATTCCTAAGGTTTCTTTTTTGTTGCAACAAAATGATGGTTTATACGCAAAGAAATTTTCAGAAATTGATAAATTATTTCTAGAAGAAAATTATGTAAAAGCATTAGAAAAAGCTTTTATATTTTATGATTTTTGTAAAGATGACAATGTTAATTTTTGGTCTTATAAAATTTCATTTTTGATAGCAAATATTTATAGTAGGACAAATAAATATAAAAAATCTTTAGAGTTTTATAAAAAATCTTTAGAATTAATTAAGATTTCAGTTTTAGAAAAAGGTAATGTGAATTTCTCGGATTCTAATTATGCAAAAACGTTATTAAGAATTGGTAGTTCCTATCATAAACTTTCTATTGCCGAAAATGAGAATAATAGTTTATACTATATAGACAGTGCAAAGAATTATTATGAAAAAGTAGAAAGTTTACCTGAATTAAATAATGAAATAGTAAGGATTAAAGCCGTTGCTTTTAGTAATTTATCTGGTATTTATGAAAAAGATTCGATTTTTGATAAAGCAGAAAGTTATGTGAAGAAGGCAATCGTAATTCATAAAAAACTAAATAAAGATTTAGGTGTTGCCAAAGCAATAAATAATTTAGGGAATAT
>CAJQQH010000006.1 GCA_905480405.1 uncultured Polaribacter sp.
AATCAAAATTTATTATTAATTGATGCAACAACTAATAAAGATTTGGGTTTAGGAGATTTTTATGTAGAAGTAACAAAAGGAACTTGTTCTTATCCTTCAGGTGTGGTTTCTATATATAATTGCGATCCTGATATCGCTTTGAAAAAGACATCAGATAAAAATAATTTAACAGATGATGACACTGTAATATTTACTGTAGAAGTAGAAAGTTCTGGTATAGATCCTATTACTGGTTTAATAATTAATGATGCATTTCCTAGTGAGTTAGATTTGGTAAATGTAACACCAAGTTTTGGTACTTGGACAAGTCCAAATTGGATAATCGGAGGTATGAATTCGGGGCAGATACATACCTTAACTATTGAAGCAAAAGTGCCACAGAAACCAGATGAAGGTGTTTTTACTAATGTAATTTCTAACACTCAGGATCAAGTTGATAGTAATTTAACAACAGATGATTTAGTAGAAAGTGTAACAATTACAGCAAAAAAAGTAGATTTAAGCCTAGTAAAAACAGTTGATAAGCCTGTGGTAAAAATAGGTGATACAGTAGTTTTTACCTTAACTTTAAAAAATAATGGGCCACAAGAAGCAACAGGTGTTGAGGTAAAAGATGAATTACCTACAGGTTTAACCTATGATTTGTCTAACTCTACAATACCAACAAATACAACCTATACAGCAGGAACTGGTATTTGGGATTTATCAGGAAGAACCATTGCAAGTGGAGCAACAGTTGTTTTACAAATTGCAGCTACTGTAAATACCGTAAACTTTAAATTAAATACTACAGAAGTTTTTAAAACAGAGCAAAAAGATGTAGATTCAATACCAAATAGTTCTAATTAATAAATTAATAGAAATACATGAATTTAATGTTAAAAGTAACAATAATATTAAATTTTCTAGTATTTTAGTTACTTAAAAAAAAACGTTTTATAATATATGTTAACTCCCAAATATAATATTGTATCTTTTTTAGTTCTTTTATGCACTTTATTGTCATTAAGAACATTTGGGCAATTAGATAGTGAGCATTATTTACCACCTTTAAAGCAGGTATCTAATAATGCTGCAATACAACAACAGGCTATTTATTTTTCTACACCAGAAACTACACCTTTTAATATTAAAATCTTTAGAGGCTCAAATACCACAGAAATAGTAACAATAACAGGCCTTGAAAAAGGAAGCCCTAAAATTTTCGATTCTACAACAGTAGTTGCAGATGCCAATAATAGTTTAACTAATGGTGATAATAATATCACTTTAGTAACGAATGTTAATACAGGAAACGTTCAAACAGATGCAGGGTTAAGGATAATAGCAGAAGGAGGTCAAAAATTTTATGTTAATTACAGAGGTAGATCTAGTGCTCAAGCTGGTTCTTTAACATCAAAAGGGTCAAAAGCTAAAGGTTTAGAATTTAGATGGGGAGGAATACCAAATAGAGCAAATAACAACAATCTTTCTACTTGTTTAGGAATGATGGCTACAGAAGATGGTACCAGAGTTGAAGTTTATGGTTATGATATAAATTGTGTTTTTAGACGAGGTGGAGCGCCAGCTGGAAATACTAATGATACACAAGTTATAAATTTAGATAAAGGTGAAAGCTTTGTTTTAGAAGCAGTAAAAAACGAATCTACTGCCAATGTAGATGGTTGGTTAGGGGCTACAATAAAAGCAACTAAACCAATTGTAATTAGTAATGGAGGTTTAAATGTTGGAATAAGAGATGGTGCAGGAAGTAGAGATGTAGGTATAGATCAGCCTGTTGGAATAGCAGCTTTAGGTAGAGAATATGTGTTTGTAAGAGGAAATGGAATTAATGGAAATCCTTCTTTAGATAGAATAGGAACAGAATTTCCAATTATTGTTGCAACAGCAGATGGAACAGAGGTTTTTGCTGGGGGTGTGTCTCAAGGAATCATTAATAATGGAGATTATTTAATTATTGATGGAAGTAAGTATACTTCAGATTCAGCAGGAGCAAGTATGTATGTTACCACTTCTAAAGATGCCTATGCATATCAATGCTTGCAAGGAGCTGAACCAACTAATAATAATACAAAAATTCAAACAATAGGAATGAATTTTATAGCGCCGGTAAATTGTTTGTTACCTGATTTAATGAATGAGATTTCAGATATAGATAGAATTGCAGGAACAAACTCAAATGTATCTGCAATTACTATAATCGCTTCAAGAATAACAGACCCTTCCAATATAATTGTAAATCAAACTGTTGGGACCACTACAACACAAATTACTTTACCAGCACCAATTTTTCCATTGGGAACATCTGATTGGCAAACCTTTTATGTGGATGGTTTAGAAGGCGAAATAGATATCCAGTCTACAGGAAATATAGCTGTTGGTACATTTATGAGTTTAGGTGATAATGCAGGTTTAGCGGGTTATTTCTCAGGATTTGATACAGTACCAGTAGTTGAGGTAGAAATAACAAACGGAGGTTGTTATCCACTAACAAGTTTGTCAGAAACAACAGGAGGTTTTGATGCCTATCAATGGTATCAAGATGGAGTTGCTATACCTGGAGAAACCAATCAAAATTTATTATTAATTGATGCAACAACTAATAAAGATTTGGGTTTAGGAGATTTTTATGTAGAAGTAACAAAAGGAACTTGTTCTTATCCTTCAGGTGTGGTTTCTATATATAATTGCGATCCTGATATCGCTTTG
>CAJQQH010000007.1 GCA_905480405.1 uncultured Polaribacter sp.
ATTGTTGCGCAATAATAGTTCCTATTTCTTCTCCTTCACCATTCATATGCTTGTCTAAATCATAGATTGCCGGCATAGAAAAAGGGTTGTGTGTAAATGTCCATCTTCCTTCTTCTGTTTTTTCAAACATAGGGAAATCGACCACCCAAGCAGGTTTTAATTCTTTTGGATTTATTAGTTTAAAGATGCGTCCCATTTCTTGACGAACGGCATCTAATGCTTTATTAGCGGTTGCATAATCTGCTGCTGAGAAAAATACAATATCCCCAACCTTAGCATCCGTTGCTTTTATAATATTAGCTGCAATTTCTTCGCCTAAAAACTTAATAATTGGCGATTGTAAATCATTTTCATTTACAATAATATATGCCAAACCTCCTAAGCCGTTTTGTTGTGCAATGGCTGTTAAGTTTTCAATCTGACCTTTAGAAGCACGTTTGTTTCCTTGTTCTTTTGCAGAAACCTTAATACATTTTACAATTCCGCCTTCTTCAATAGGTTTACTAAAAACTTGGAATGTTGTGTCTTTTACAATGTCTGTAATATCTTGCATTTGTAAACCATAACGTAAATCTGGTCTATCACAACCATACTTATCCATCGCATCTTTGTAAGTGATGACTTCAAAAGGATGTAAAATCCATTTTTTACCATATATTTTCCTCACAATTTCATTAAACATTTTAGTGTTTAAATCTATGATTTGTTGCATACTTGCATAAGCCATCTCAATATCTAATTGAGTAAACTCTGGTTGTCTGTCTCCACGAGAATCTTCATCTCTAAAACAACGAGCAATTTGAAAATACTTTTCAAAACCACCAACCATTAACATTTGTTTAAATTGCTGTGGCGCTTGTGGTAATGTGTAAAAAGAACCCGCTTGTTTTCTTGTAGGAACAATAAATTCTCTTGCGCCTTCATCTGTACCTGCAGTTAAAATCGGAGTTTCAATTTCTAAAAACTCTTCTTCGTCTAAGATATCACGCATTAGCTTGATAACTTTATGACGATTTACAATTGCTTTACGAACTTCGTCATTTCTATGATCTAAAAACTTATATTGAAAACGAGTGGTTTCATTCGTTTTCATAGCTCTTTTTATTTCAAAAGGAAGTGTTTTAGATAAGTTTAAAATTTCTAATGCAGAGGTTTCTAACTCTAATTTACCCGTTCTTAAACCAGCATTGTAATCATCTTCTTTACGCTGAACCACAATACCAGTTACAGAAATAACAGATTCTGATTTCAACTTTACAAGCTCATCTAAATTAGGAAATGTCTCTCTACTTAAACGTACCTGGAAAACTTGGTTGCTTGAGTCGCGTAAATCAATAAAAATTAATTCTCCATGATCTCTAACACTAGAAACCCAACCAGACAAAGTAACTTCATCATTAATTGAATCTTCTGAGATTTGAGAAATTTTATGAGTTCTGTACTCTTCTTTTATTATAATAGGAATTTCAGGAAGAACTTCTTCTTCTTGAATTTTTGCTTTATTCTGTTCGTTATTCCCTTTTGATTGATTGTTGTTAGTTTTGGTTTTTACATTTTTAGCATCTCCAGAACAAGCGTTTAAAATTTCTTGTCTTATTACTTTTCCAGAAGCACCTTTACCAATAATAGCAATTACTTTACCAACAAGAATTCCCGCTTTACCTTGGTTTCCTGCTTTAATGTCATTTGCGGTTGCTTCGTTTTCTGCAACTACTTTTAAAACTGCATCTTTAATCTTTTCTTCAGAAATAGTATTGTCTTCAAAATATTTTTTAAAGTCAAAAGTTCTGTCTTTTAAATAACGAACAATTCCATTTTGTACTAAAACAGCGGTGATTTTTTCTTCCTTAAATAGTTGAAAAATTTCAATTAAGTGTTCTACACTATGAATATTTGCATATTCATCTGCTCCAATATTATTAACCAATGTTTTTGCAACAAAAGAAGGGTCTTTTATCACATTATTAATAGCAACAAAGGTTTTAGAACGTAAAGAATCCGCAGTAAAAAACTTTGCATCTTGCGGTAATACTTTTCCTTTTATTAAAATAGATTCTACAGCAAAAGGCAATGAACTAACGTCAACTTCTATGTTGTCTACAATGTTTTTAATGTTTACAAAAGGTAAGTCTGGTTCTGATATAAATCGATAATCAGCTTCAAATTCCTTTGTACGCATTGTTTTGGTTTGCTTTAAATCAGCATCCCATAAAACCGTAGTTTGTTCTGGTCTAAACTCTTTATTTTCTATGTAATAGTTTAGTTGTTTTTCAATTTCCTCCTTTAAAGCATCTACCATAAACTTAAAAGAATTTAAGTTTTTGATTTCTGTTCTTGGGTTTAAATTATATGTATGTTTTTTTCTAAGAGATACAGAAACATCCGATTTAAACTCACCTTTTTCAAGATTTGCTTCAGATATTTTTAAATTCTGAACAATACGTTGAATATATTGTGCGTAAATTGAGGCATCTTCAATATGACGAATACATGGGTCCGTTACAATCTCAATTAACGGAACTCCCGCTTTATTAAAATCGACTAAAGAAACTTTCTTTTCGTGCATTAATTTGGCAGCATCTTCCTCTATATGAACTTGTGTTAAGCTCACTGTAAACTGAGAACCATCATTTCTAAAACAAGAAACTTGTCCGTCAGGAATTACAGGATTATGAAACTGTGTAATCTGTATATTTTTTGGATTATCAGGATATTCATAATGTTTTCTATCCCAAGAAATCACTTCATTTTCAAAAGTAGATTTAACTGCTTTACCAAAATAAATGGCTTTGGTAATTGCTTCTTTATTGATAGAAGGCAAAACTCCCATTTGTCCAGTACAAACTGAACATATATTTTGATTTGGCTGCTCTATTTCTTGATTAGCGCAAGAACAAAATAGTTTAGACTTCGTGTTTAATCGAACATGAGTTTCTAACCCAATTACTAACTCTAAGTCGTTTGCTTTTAGTAGTTTATTTAATTGATCAAGTTCCATTATATCGTGTCTTTTAAGAAGTTAGCAAACTTCAAAACGAGTTCGTCATTATTTTTTGCAGCTGAAATTTGTAAACCAGTTGCTGTTCCTTGAGGTATAGTTAGTGTTGGTAACTGTCCTAAACTGAAACCTACAGTATATGCATCAGATAAATACATTGCTAAAGGATCTTTTAAACTATCACCAATTTTAGGAGGTGTACTAGGTGTTACTGGCGATAAAATGATATCAAC
>CAJQQH010000008.1 GCA_905480405.1 uncultured Polaribacter sp.
TTGGTTGTCATAGAAAAAAAATAAAACAAAAACTCGATCTAAAATCTCTTTTTGATTGGTACCAATACGCAAAGGCTTTTAATTTATTGGATAAATAGAAATATACCTAATAGTAGGTATTGTATGTCTTTTGTTTATTTATCACTTTTGAAAACATTATCTCAACTTAAAACTAAACTGCCATGAAAACAAAATTACTATTATTTTTTATTATTTTATTTACTGTATTACCTATACTATCTCAAAGAACTTATGTGCCAGATGATGGCTTTGAACAAGTATTAATAGATTTAGGATACGACGATGTTCTTGATGATTATGTAACTAATATAAATATTAGTTCTATTTTAGAATTAAATATTCAAGCCAAAGGTATTTTAGAATTAACAGGTATAGAAGGTTTTGTTAGTTTAGAAAAATTGAATTTTCGAAATAATGAAATACAAAAACTAGATTTAACTGATAATCATGAGCTTCTATACTTAGACTGTAGCTATAATAAGATTGATGAATTAATATTAACAAATAATATAAAGCTTATTGAATTAATTGCAGATAATAATGAACTTACGAGTTTAGATTTAACTAAAAATGTTAACTTAGAAATATTAGATTTTAGTGATGGAAGTCTTAATACGGGAGGTAATAATTTAACAGAAATAGATATTAGTGAAAATTTAGAATTGACTAAGTTAAATTGTTCTGCAAATAGCATTACCAATTTAGATGTAAGTAAGAATACTAAACTTATTTATCTTTCATGTGCTTACAACCCTCTTAAAAATTTAAATGTAAAGAATGGAAATAATAAAAATTTTACTTTTTTTAGTTCGTATTGGTCACAAGTTAGTTGTATAAAAGTAGATGATGCAGAATGGAGTAGAAGTAACTGGTCTGCCAGAATAACTAATAGTGGTTTTAGCGAATATTGTAGCGATGGAGGAAACCAAGTAATACCAGACTCAAATTTAGAGCAGGCACTTATAGATTTAGGGATTGATTCTATTGGAGAGTTAGATGGTTTTGTGCCAACAGAAGATATTATAAACATTACAGATTTAGATTTATCTAATAGAAATATTGAACATATAGGTGGTTTAAAGGCTTTTACTTCTCTAAAAAACCTAAATCTATCTAATAATTTAATGGATTATGATTGTCAAGTTAGTATGTCTTCATACTTAAATTGGGATATAATAGAGGTTTTAGATGTATCTAATAACCTTTTAGAAGCATGTTTTTATGTTAATGGTTGGCCTAATTTAAAGGAGTTAGATTGCTCTAATAATAAATTAACTAGAATTTTAATAAAAGAAGACGGTGTTTTAGAAAAGCTTATTTGTAATAATAATTTAATAGTAGATATAGATTCTGATAGTAATAACCTTTATAGTGATAATATTTTTGTTTCTAAGACTTTGAATTATTTAGATTGCTCAAATAATAACTTTGAAAGTTTTAGACCAAAATTTGAATCAGAAAATTTTTATTATTTAAATGCAGAAAATAGCTTAATACAAACTGTTGATGTTAAAAATGGAAATAATAAAAATATAACAACATTTAATATATCAAATAATCCAAATTTAATTTGTGTAGGAGTTGATGATATTGAATGGAGTGAAAATAATTGGGTTAAAGATGAAACAACTAGTTTTAGTGGAGATTGTACTTTAGGTGTTGTCTCTACAGAGTTTGAAACATTTTTGATTAGCAAAGGTTATGATAAAATAGCTGATAAAAAATTGTTGTTAAGTCCTATTACAGAGGTAACTAGGTTAGAAATCCTTCAAACTCCTTTAACTTTTTTGAGTTCGTCAAGTGGTTTAAAACATTTTAAAAATTTAGAAGAACTAGAGGTTTTTGATAACCCCGATTTAACCTACTTAGATGTTGAAGACTTAATAAAATTGAGAGTATTAAACAGTTCTGAAAACCCTAAATTATCATCTTTAATTTTACCAGATTACAATACTAATTTGCAAAGACTTAACTGTTATGCAAACAAGTTGAATAGTTTAAATGTTTCTAGATATAGTAACTTAATAGAGCTTCAATGTCAAGTTAATTTTCTTTCAAACATAGATGTTAGTAATAATCGTAAATTAAAAATTCTTGCATGTAATAATAATTATAATATAACAAGTTTAAATGTTACTAATAATCAGCAATTAGAGTCTCTTTATTGTTATGATAATAAAATTGTTTCTTTAAACTTAAGTCAACTAACTGGTTTAGAGATTTTAAATTGTAGAACAAATCCAATACAAGTTTTAGATATTAGTAACAATAAAAATCTAATAGAACTAAATGTTAGTAATGCTCAGCTAACTTCAATAAATTTAAATGAACATATAAATTTAAGAAACTTATATGTTAGTAATAACACATTAACAGAATTAGATGTTATAAATAACACGTTATTAAAAACATTAAATTGTGAAAATAATCAAATAGAAGATTTAGATTTAAGTAAAAATTCTTATTTAACAAATTTAAATACAAGTAACAATGCTTTAAAAAGCTTAAATGTTAAAAATGGTAATAACCACAATATTATTTTTGAAGACGGTTTTAATAGTAATGGATATTTATTCAATGCAATTGGTAATCCAGATTTGTTGTGTATAGAAGTAGATGATGTAAATTATTCAAGTGAAAAATGGACACTTAAAAATACTACCTCAATTTTTAAAGAAAATTGTAACTATCCGACCTACACGTATGTACCAGATAATAATTTTGAGCAAGTTTTAATTAATCAAGGTTATGATGACGTTTTAGATGATTATGTTTTAACTGAAAATATTAGTTCTGTTATTAATTTAACTTTAGGAGCAATTGATGTTGCTGATTTAACTGGAATCAGTGGCTTTGAATCTTTAAGTTATTTAGATTGTACGGAAAACTCTTTAACCACATTAGATGTTAGTAAAAACAAAAACTTAATTACATTAATTTGTTATGACAACCAGTTAAGCGAATTAATTATGGTTGATTCCTTACAAAGTGTTTATTGTTATGATAACAATTTATCAGTTATAAATACTAGTGATTTAAATAATTTAAAAGAATTTCAATGCTACAATAATTTATTAAATAGCTTAGATTTAAGTTCTAATGTTGAGCTAAAAAGTTTAGAGTGTGGAAATAATCCATTATCAGAACTAGATGTTAGTTATAATATTAATTTAGAAAGTGTTTTTTGTTATAAATCTAATATTGAGAGTCTAGACCTTTCAAATAATATAAAATTAACAAAAATAGTTGCACAAGAAAATGACAATTTATCTGAATTATTAATTAATAATGGAAATAATGTTAATCTAACTCAATTTTCCTTTATTCAAAACCCTAAACTTACTTGTATTCAGGTTGATGAAGTAAATTTTGCTGAAACAAATTTTATAGATATTGATGAGCAGTCTTACTATAGTTTAGATTGTTCTAATAATTCCCCAATTGTAAGTAATATTCAAATTACTGGAACATTAACAGAGGGAGAGAAGTTAATAGCAAGTTATGATTATTCAGACGTTGATACTGATGTAGAAAGTGGATCAACCTACAAATGGTATGTGTCAGAAGATGCTGCAGGAACTAATAAAGTAGCAATTACAGATGCAATTACACAAACTTATACTTTAATCACAGAAGATATTGGTAAATATATCAGTTTTGAAGTAACACCAAATGACGGAACAGAATTTGGAGAAAGTGTAGAAAGTGAATTACAAGGACCAATTGAACAAATTTTTGTTAACACAGCTCCAACAGTAAGTTTAGTTACCTTCTCAGGTACATTAACAGAAGCAGAATTATTGACTGCAAGTTATGAATATTCAGATATTGATGCAGATGTAGAAAGTGGATCAACATACAAATGGTATGTATCAGAAGATGCTTCAGGAACTAATAAAGCAGCAATTACAGATGCAATTACACAAACTTATACTTTAACAACAGAAGATATTGGTAAATACATCAGTTTTGAAGTAACACCAAATGATGGTACTGAATTTGGAGAAAGTGTAGAAAGTGAATTACAAGGACCAATTGAACAAATTTTTGTAAATACAGCTCCAACTGTAAGCAACGTTTCAATTTCAGGAACTCTAAAAGAAGGAGAGTTATTGACTGCAAGTT
>CAJQQH010000009.1 GCA_905480405.1 uncultured Polaribacter sp.
AATATATACGTATAAAACATCTTAAAAACAACCATTATATTTCCGTAGGATTTAAAACTATAAGTGTATGTGTTGGATTTATATCCGTAATAATATAACAAATCATTTAATAGTACAAAAATGAATTCAAAATGACCTAAAAAACTATATTTGTGCCATGTGGATGTATTTAGGACTTTTAGCGGCTTTATTTTTAGGATTACATAATTTATGTAAAAAACATGCAGTACAAGGAAATGAAGTTTTCCCTGTTTTGTTGGGCACTATTTCTGCTGGGTTTTTATTAATTATCCCTTTTTACTTAGGTTCTTTGTTTTACCCAGAATACATGCAAAAAACAGGTTTTTATATTACAAATATTTCCTGGAAAACTCATGGATTTATAGCCATAAAATCTGCTATAATGGCATCTTCATGGGTTTTAGCTTATCAAGCACTAAAACATCTACCTATAACAATTGTTACCCCAATTCGTTCTGCAGGACCTTTTTTTACTTTTATAGGGGCTATTTTTATATATCAAGAAAAACCAAATTCTTGGCAATGGATTGGTTTTTTCCTTATTATACTATCAGTTTTATTGTATTCTAGAATCGGTAAAAAAGAAGGCATCAATTTTAAAAGAAATAAATGGATTTTTGCTATTATAGGTGCTACTTTTCTAGGAGCTTCTAGTGGTTTATATGATAAATTTTTAATACAACATTTAAAATTAAACCCACAAACATTACAATTTTGGTTTTGCTTTTATACAATTATTATTTTACTGGTAATTCTATCAATAACATGGTTCCCCTATTCAGTCAAAAGAAAAGCATTTAAATGGAGATGGTCTATTCCTGCAGTTGGTATATTATTGCAAACAGCAGATTATTTTTACTTTAAAGCATTACAAGATCCAGATGCTTTGATTATGTTATTATCTGCAATAAAAAGAAGTCAAATAATAATTGCTGTGGTAATTGGAGGTCTTCTTTTTAAAGAAAAAAATAAGCGAAAAAAATTAGTTCCACTTTTTGGAATATTACTTGGTGTATTCTTAATTTTATTTTCTTAAAAAAGAAAAAGTTGTAAACTTAAAATTTACAACTTTTTAAAATAATTTATTTATACCTACTTTCTTATTAAGCAGCATAATGATATTTTTTATTCTCTTTAAAGTAACTTTTTAAAACTCCTTTTGTAGTAAGCTTATCCATAATAGTATATAATGATAAAATCATAGAAATGTTATCTACTTTATTTAAAATCTGAAAACTTGTTAAGTGTTCTTCTTTTAATGCTAATAAAACAGACTTCTCATTTGTGGTTAACATAGTATTCATATAAAATATGTGTTATTATTTTTTTATAAAGATACAATGTTTATAACTTGTTAATAACATTTATTTGTTAAAATAAGGTTATTAATATGTGAACGGTAATTATAGCTAGTTAAAATGGAGATTAGTAAAATACAAACTTCTTTTTTTGACTTCTTCCTATTCATTAAATTTGGATTTGTATAAAATATTTAAAATTAAGCCTCCAATAATTAAGAATATTCCTAAAAAACTGTAAAGAGTATATATTTCTCCAAATAGAAAAACTCCAAATGTTGCTGTATAAATAACTTCAAAATATTTTATAGGTGCGACAATATTGGTAGATGCAGTTTGAAATGCCTTGGTCATAAAAACTTGTCCAAAATACCCAAAAACACCTAACATCATTAAAAATGGTAGTTCATAACCTTTTGGATTAACCCAATTATTTATAGATAAAACGCCACCTAAAACCGTTGCAAACACCATAAAATAATTAACAATTACAATTGGATGCTCACTCTTCCCTATTCTACTTATGATAACAAAAACTAATCCGCTTAAAACAGAAGCTAACAACACAAGGATTAACCTGTAGTATTTAATTGATTATCAAATCCTTTTAAAACAAAAACACCTAATAATGAAATAAAAAAAAACATCCATTGGAGAGGTTTTATTTTTTCTTTTAATAAAATAACTGCAAAAATAGTTGTAAAAATTGGAGCAATATACCTAATAGAAACAGCGGTTCCTATAGATAAATATTTAACCGACATAAAAAAGAGCATCATAGATGTAGTACCTACTATTGCTCTAGAAATAAGTAGTTTATTATTTTTACCTAAAATTGGTATTTTATTTTTTAATAAAAATCCGAGTGTAAAAAAAAGCGAACCTAAAGATCTAAAAAAGACAATTTGATACGTGCTAACTTCTGATAAGTATTTTACAGTAGAATTCATACAAGCAAATGCTAACGTACTTATTAACATATACTTTATTGCTTTTTTTGTCTCCACAATTACTACTATTCTCTTTTTCTAGAAGTAATAAAGTAAACTCCTGTTAGCAATATTACAGAAGCAACAATAGATTGCAATGTTAAGGTTTCCTCTAAAAAATACCACCCCATAAATAAAGCAATTACAGGATTAACATATGCAGATGTAGAAACTTTTTCTGGTGATACAACTTTTAATAAATAATTAAAACTAGTAAACGCTACAATACCTCCAAAAGTAATTAAGAGAAACATTGATATTTGAACGTCTGAACTCCAAATTAATGGAGAAGACCATTCTTCATTAAAACTTAAACTTGCAATTAAAAGCACTAAACCTGCCACCAACATTTGATAACCTGTAGTAACTAAGAAACTTTTAGGTAAATCTGCTTTAGAGACAAAAACACTACCATAACTCCAACTTAAAACGCATGTTAAAATCATAAAAATCCCTAACATACTACCTTCCGAAGTAGTTAATTCTTGCTGACTAACAAGTAAATACATACCTATCATACCAAATGCAACGCCTATTAAAGATTTTTTTTGAAGTGGTTTCCTATCAATTAGTCTTAATAAAAATAAAACAAATAATGGTTGAGTTGATGCTATTAAAGCCCCAAAACCACTATCAACAAATTTTAAAGCCCAAACAAACACTCCATTACCATAAACAAGAAAAAAGAAGGATGCAATTGCAGAATTCATTAACTGTTTTTTAGAAACATTTAATTTATGTTTTAAAGCTATTGCAATAACTACCATTAAAAGTCCTGCAACAGAAAAACGAATGGATGCTAAAAAAAATGGAGGTAATTCTGTAACCGCTATTTTATTTAACAAATACGTAGATCCCCAAATAAAATAAATGGCTATAAACGATAAAATAATAAGTGCTTTAGAATTTTTCAAATCTTTATTTTTAATAAAACAAAAGTACTCTTTATATTTTCTGTTTTATAGCCTTTATAATTGTTTTATATTTATTGATATTCTTAATTAATATTATCAAAAATATTTATTAAACAACTATATAATGTAGCATCTAATTATTACTTTATGTTTACCTATCTGTTTAGTTTACAGAAACTTAAGATATAAATAATTTAAATGATGTATAAAAGGTTATCGGTTAAAACAGGCTTCAAATTATTTTAGAATAAAGGTCAAAAAACAAACCTTTTAAAAGTAAATTTAATGAATACTAACGTTTTACTTCTTTTTGGATATTTCTCTAATTATATTAATTAACTCCGACTTATCATTTATTATAAATTTTTTATAAATATTCCTCAGATGCGTTTTTAAAGTATTTTCAGAAATAAAAAGTTTTTTAGCTGTAATCGAATTTTTTGTCTCTAGTAATATTGTCTTTAAAACATCAATTTCCCTTAAAGTTAACGGAGTTGTTGTGTAATTATTATTCTTTAAAAAAACAAAGAAAGGATCAAAAATAGAAGGTGCTACTTTTAATTTTAAAATAGTTAAAGCGGCCTCAATATCAGCCTCAATAAAAGGCTTTGTTAAATATGCAGATGGTCCTAATTGAGCAGCTTCTAAAATTGTTGTTGAATCTTGATTTGCTGTTAAAAAAATAAAAGGCTTTTGTTTTTGCTTTATTTCTTTTGCTGCATCAATACCTGTAAGCGTTTCTGATAGAAAAATATCTACAAGAGCAATGTCAAAATTCCAATCGGTTTCTTCTAAAAAATCTTCTGTACAATGATAACTATTAACTACTTGGTAACCTAAATTAGTTAATATTTTGGTTAAATGAATTTGAACAAAAAATTCGTCCTCAATAATAATGATTCTAGATAACATCTTTAAAATTAAATTTATAAGTACCCGTTTTTTTATCTAATTGAAAATTTTTCCCTTTTACTCTTTTAACTAGTTGATTCAATAGAATAGTTCCAGTACTTTTTGTCTCTGAATTTTTATGAAAAGAATTATCATCATATTCAAATAAATAACTATCTAAAAAAGGTTTAACACTAATATACACTTTTTTTACTTTAGCTTTATTATGCTCTACTGTATTGGCCAATAATTCATTTAAAATAAGTCCAAAATAAACGATACGTTCACTTTTAATTTGGACTGAAATAATCTCCGTTGTAATTTCAATTTTGTCTGGAAATATTTTAGTATATAAATTTATTATTTCTTCAAAATAAATTGAGATAGATACAAATTCATTATGAACATCTGCATATAAGTGTTTATGCAATAAACTTACTGTTTTAATCTTACTTGATATTTTATTTAGAATTTTTGAATCTTTGTCATTTAATTCTTCATTGGAATAATCAACCATAGATAAAATCATTTGTAAATTATTTTTTATTCTATGATTACTTTCTATCATTAGAAGTTGAAATTTTTCATTACTAATTTCTAATGATTTACTTAGTTTATTCTTTTTAAGAAGTAAAAGAAAAACAACAATTATAAATATTAAAAAAACAAAAATAAAAGCTAATAATATTATATTTATGATCTTTTGATCTTTGGTTTCTAATTTAGCTAATTTTACTTGACTTTTATATTTTTCTGTTTCATAACCTACTCTATAATAAGACATTTCTCTATTATTCCTAGCATTAGAAAGCTTAATTCCGGCGTCTTTTTCTTTTAAAAACCACTTATAATAATTTAATGAATCCTGCTTTAAAAGATATCTGTTAGAAATGTTTTTGTATAAGGTCTGCTCTGTTCCAAACCATTTATTATTTTTAACTTTTTCTAATAATTCTTTAATAACTAAGTCTGCTTTTTCAAAATTACCTTCTTTAACATTTACCTGTAATACATGACACATAACAACAACATAATTGTTATCGTCTTTAATTTTTTTAAATAATTGTGCAGATCTAATTAAATAAGGTTTGGCTGTTTTTAGGTTTTCATGATGCAATTTAAAAAAACCTAACTCATTACTTAAAGCTGCTTCTTCTGCTTCAAAATTATTATCTTTTGCAATCTTTAATGCTATTTTTAAATATTTTTGAAGTGAATCTTTAGGAGATCTACCTGGGTAATCTTTTCCTTCGGCATATAGAGCAGCCATTCTACCCAATTTTTTAACTTGCAGTTTTAAATACTTTTCTGGAATTACTAAGTTTTCTAAAATAGTTAATCCTTTTTTATAGTTTGATGATCTTCTCATCATTTCTGCAAAAAACACTGAAGAACTATAATATTCTTCTTCTAAATCATTCTCTTTTGCTATTAGAATTGCAGTGTTTAGTTCTTTAATACTTTCAGAAAAAAGACTTAGTTTATTTAAATTAATAGATTTATTATAATATTTTTTAAATTCTAATGAAGGCGAAGTTTGAGCTTGGGCTAATATTGAATAAAAAAAAACAAATAAAATAGTCAACTCTAAATAAAAAGGGAATTTATTTTTTTTAAACATATATTAAATCAAATAATAAAAGTAATGTTATTTTTACTAATAAATGAAAATAAAAAATGAAGAGATTACTATTTTTCCCTACTCTTTAATTCTGTAATAATATCATTTAATTTAAAACCTTTGGCTTGCAATAACATTAGGTAATGAAATAATAAATCTGCAGATTCGTATAAGAATAATTCATCATTAGTATCCATTGCTTCAATAACAACTTCTACAGCTTCTTCCCCTACTTTCTGAGCAACTTTATTAATTCCTTTTGCAAATAATGAAGCAACGTACGATTTTTGAGTATCTGCTTTTTTAATTCTATCTTCTATTGTATTTTCTAGTTTTGTAATAAAACCAAAATCTTGCGTATTTTCTTCATTCCAACAAGTATCAGAACCTTTATGGCATGTTGGTCCGTTTGGGTTTACAAAAATTAGCAAAGTATCATTATCGCAATCAAGTTTAATGTCCACTAAATTTAATGTATTTCCACTTTCCTCTCCTTTTGTCCACAATCTTTGTTTAGTTCTAGAAAAAAAAGTAACCAACTTTGTTTCTTTGGTTTTTGCAAAAGCTTCTTCATTCATATAGCCTAACATCAATACATTTTTTGTTATTACGTCTTGAATAATTGCTGGCACTAATCCGTCATTATTTTTATTGAAATCTATTGTCATTATCTTAATTTTAATTCCATTTTTACATCAGCAGTTTCAAAATGCCCATCTACTAATTCTACATGTTTAAAACCTAATTTTTCATATAGTTTTAAAGCATTTTCTAATTTACTACTAGATTCTAATGTAATTATTTTTATATTTTTTTCTATACAAATATCAATACATGTCTGCATCAATTTTCTTCCTATTCCTAATCCTTTAAAACCATCTACAACTCCTAATTTTAATATTTCGTAAGTATCTCTACTTACAGGAGTTAAACTAATAGTTCCTACAATTTTATTATTAAAATGAGCTAAAAAAATAAAACTTCCGTTTGCTATATATTTCATCGGATTGTCTAATAAATCATCATCCGCTTTTTCATATAAATGATTTTTATGCAACCAATCTAAAGAGATTTCTTTGAATTGTTGATGATAAATATCTTCATATTTTCTAATTTCTAGCTCCTTCATTTACTTTTGATAAAATTATATTCTAACTGAAATGTTCTTTTTTTTCAACTCTTTTTTTAATTCCAAAATTGGAATTTCACCAAAATGAAAAACACTTGCAGCCAAAGCTGCATCAGATTTCCCTTCTTTAAAAGTATCAACAAAATGCTGAATAGTTCCTGCACCACCAGAAGCAATAATTGGTATATTTAAATCTGTAGATAATTTTGCTAATGCTTCATTTGCAAAACCAGCTTTAGTACCGTCATGATTCATAGAAGTAAACAAAATTTCACCAGCTCCACGTTGCTCTACTTCTTGTGCCCAGTCAAATAATTTAATATCTGTTGGTATTGTTCCGCCTGCTAAATGCACAAACCATTCACCGTCAATTTGTTTTGCATCTATGGCAACAACTACACATTGACTTCCAAATTTCTCTGCCAATTCGTTAACCAATTCCGGTCTTTTTACTGCAGATGAATTTATAGACACTTTATCTGCGCCACATTTTAACAATTTATCTACATGTTCTACAGAAGATATTCCACCACCAACAGTAAACGGAATATTTACTTGTTCTGCAACTTTTAAAACCATATCTAAGGTGGTTCCTCTGTTTTCTAAAGTAGCAGCAATATCTAAAAACACTAGTTCGTCTGCTCCTAAATCTGCATATTGTTTTGCTAAAACCACAGGATCTCCAGCATCTATTAAATTTACGAAATTAACACCTTTTACAGTTCTTCCGTTTTTAATATCTAAACATGGCACTATTCTTTTTGTTAACATTATTATAGCTTTTCGCTTTTTCGCTTTTTCGCTTTTAGCACTTGGCTAACCGCTAATAGCTAAAGGCTATTTGTTTAATATAAATTGTTCTAATTGTTTTAAGCTAATTTTATTCTCATAAATCGCTTTTCCTATAATGACACCTTCGCAACCATTTTTTGCTAGTTTTGGCAATTCTTCAAATGCAGAAATACCTCCAGAAGCAATTAATTTAACGTTGTTTACCTCGGATAATATCTGTTTATAAATATCAAAACTTGGCCCTTCTAACATCCCATCTTTAGAAATATCAGTACAGATTACGTACTCAACTCCTTTTTGCTGATAATCAGAAATAAACGGAATCAATTCTAAAGTACTTTCTTCTTGCCAACCATTTGTTGCTATTTTTCCTCCAGAATTATCAGGATAAAAATCGGCTCCTAAAATAATTTTTTCTGAACCATATTTTTCAATCCAACTTTCAAAAATGGCACTATTTTTTACAGCAATACTTCCTCCTGTAATTTGATTTGCACCAGAATTAAAAGCAATTTCTAAATCTTTATCAGATTTTAAACCACCACCAAAATCAATCTTTAAATTAGTTTTAATAGCAATTTGTTCTAATACTTTATGATTGATAATCTGACTTGCTTTTGCGCCATCTAAATCAACAACATGTAAATATTCGATTCCTGCATCTTCAAACTCTTTGGCTACTTCTAACGGATTTTCGTTATAAATTTTCTTCGTATTATAATCGCCTTTTGTTAAACGAACACACTTTCCGTCAATAATATCTATAGCTGGAATTATTCTCATAACTATTTATTTAATGCTGTAACTTGAATTTCAATTTTCATTCTAGGATCTGACAAACCAGCTGAAAACATGGTTGCTGCAGGTCTTACATCTCCTAAATATTTTTTTAAAACAGGCCAACATTGTTCAAATTCTGAAGCATCAGGTAAAATATATGTAACACGTACAACTTTACTAATGCTAGAACCAGCTTGTTCTAAAACTCCTTTAATATTTTTTAAACATTGCTCAGTTTGATTTACAACATCATCGGCAATCGTCATATCATCATAATTGAAACCTGTTGTCCCTGAAACAAAAACCCAATCCCCTTCTACTACAGCTCTTGAGTATCCCATTTCTTTTTCGAAAGAAGAGCCTGAACTAATTAATTTTCTTGCCATAATTAATTTCTTTTATAAGTTTAAAAAATTCTTTAAAATTTGTTCACCAGCTACACCACTTTTTTCTGGATGAAATTGAGTTCCGTAAAAGTTATCTTTTTGTAATGCAGAGGCATATTCAATTTCATAATCTGTTGTTGCAATTGCTTCTGCACAACTTTCTGCATAAAAACTATGTACTAAATACATAAATTCTCTTTCTTTAATTCCTGAAAACAATTGAGATTCTAAGTTGTAAATAACATTCCATCCCATTTGTGGAACTTTTACAGCTTTAGAAAACTTTTTAACATCAACATTAAAAATTCCTAAACCTTTTGTTTTTCCTTCTTCAGATGAGTTACACATTAATTGCATACCTAAACATATACCTAAAACTGGTTGTTTTAAAGTAGGTATTAATTTATCTAACCCACTCTCAATTAACATTTTCATTGCAGAACTTGCTTCTCCAACTCCAGGAAAAATCACTTTATCCGCAGCTTTTATTTTATCAATATTATTAGATAAAACAGCATCTATACCTAAACGTTTAAAAGCAAACTGAATACTTTTTATATTACCCGCTCCGTAATCGATAATTACTAATTTCATTTTTATAGCTTTTTGCTTTTAGCCTTTCGCAATTAGCTAAAAGCCAACTGCTAAAAGCTAATTTCTAAATTATAACACCCCTTTTGTAGATGGTAAAAACATCTTATTTACATCTCTTTTTACAGCCATTTTCATCGCTTTTGCAAATGCTTTAAATATCCCTTCAATTTTATGGTGTTCGTTATCTCCTTCTGCCTTAATATTTAAATTACATTTTGCTCCATCTGTAAACGATTTAAACAAGTGTAAAAACATTTCTGTTGGCATATCTCCAATCATTTCACGTTTAAAATCTGCTTCCCAAACCAACCAAGGTCTACCTCCAAAATCAACTGCTACTTGTGCTAAACAATCATCCATTGGTAAACAGAAACCATAGCGCTCAATACCTAATTTATTCCCTAAAGCTTTATTGAATAATTCACCTAAAGCAATCATAGTATCTTCAATCGTGTGATGCTCATCCACTTCTAAATCTCCATCAACTTTTACAGTTAAATTCATAGCTCCATGACGACCTATTTGATCTAACATGTGATCGAAAAATTTAACACCTGTAGAAATATCATTTTTACCAGAACCATCTAAATTTAATTTGATGTAAATCTTAGTTTCATTTGTATTTCTAGTAATTTCTGAAACTCTATCTTCTAACTTTAAAAACTCATAAATTACTGACCAATCTGTACTTGTTAAAGCAATACAATCTAAAATTTCTTGTTTAGAAGTTCCTATTTCATCAGCACCTAATTCTGGATCTTCTGATAAAAAAATTCCTTTAGAACCTAAGTTTTTAGCCAATTCCATATCTGTAATTCTATCACCTAAAACAAAAGAATTTTCTAAATCATATTCTTCAGAAAAATATTTAGTTAATAAACCTGTTCTTGGTTTACGAGTTGCTGCATTTTCATGCGGAAAAGTTTTATCTATATGAACTTCTGTAAAAACAACTCCTTCTTTTTCAAAAGCAGATAGTACTTTATTTTGTGCAGGCCAAAAAGTATCTTCAGGAAAAGAATCTGTTCCTAAACCATCTTGATTGGTAACCATTACCAATTCGTAATCCAATTCACTAGCAATTTTTGCCATGTATTGGAATACTTTTGGGTAAAACTCTAACTTTTCTAAACTATCTAATTGATAATCTACTGGTGGCTCTAAAACTAATGTACCGTCTCTATCTATAAATAATACTTTTTTACTCATTTTATCTTTTTTACAAAATCTTTAATAATTGTAAAACCCTTTTTAGGTTTTGTATGGTCTTTATTGTATTGATTTTAAAGCTCTAATTAAACTTTGATTTTCTTCACAAATACCAACACTTATTCTTAAACAATTTTCGCATAAAGGCTGTGTAGTTCTATTTCTAATAACCACTCCATATTCTATTAATTGATTGTAACGTTTTGTAGCATCATCAACCTTTAAAAGTAAAAAGTTACCGTCTGATGGATATACTTTTTCAATATAACTTACACAACATTCTAGCTCTTTTTTAAGACGTTTTCTTTCGCTAATTAATTGTGCAACTTCATTCTTTATTTCATCCATTTTTTCAAGTCTAACAATTGCTCTTTGCTGTGTTAGTTCATTAACATTATAAGGAGGTTTTATATTGTTTAAAACCTGAATAATTTCTTTGGATGCGTAACAAACTCCTAAACGAATACCTGCTAAACCATATGCTTTAGAAAGTGTTTGAGTAATTACTAAATTAGGAAATTCTGATAATCTTTCTAACCAACTTTTATGTTCAGAAAAATCTATATATGCTTCATCAATAACTACTAAACCTTTAAATTTTAATAATAATTCTTCAACTTTATCTGTAGAAAAACTATTTCCTGTTGGGTTATTAGGAGAACACAAAAACAATACTTTACTATTATTGTCTGTAGCTTCTAAAATCTGATCTACTTTTGGTTGAAAAGCATCATTTAACAAAACCCTTCTATTTTCTATTGCGTTTACGTTTGCCAAAACAGTATACATACCATATGTTGGTGGCAAAGTAATTATATTATCTTCTTTAGGTTCGCAAAATGCTCTAAATATTAAATCTAAAACTTCATCACTTCCGTTACCTAAAAGAATATTTTTCTTATCAACTTTTCTAATTGATGACAATAAATCTTTTACATTATTTTGTTGCGGATCTGGATATCTATTAACACCATTTTCAAAAGGATTTTCATTTGCATCTAAAAATATCATATTGTTAGATGTTGCATCCTTATACTCATCTCTTGCAGATGAATATGGCTTTAGAGACTTGATGTTTTCTCTTACTAAATCTAGAATATTTATCATTATAAATCTTTTAAACGAATTGAAACTGCATTTTTATGCGCATCTAAACCTTCTGCAGCTGCCATTAACTCAATAGATTCTCCTATTGATTTAATTCCTTCTTTAGAGATTTCCTGAAATGTAATACTCTTTGTAAAACTATCTAAATTTACGCCAGAATACGATTTTGAAAATCCGTTAGTTGGTAATGTGTGGTTTGTTCCTGATGCATAATCTCCTGCGCTTTCTGGTGTATAATTACCTATAAAAACAGAACCAGCATTTTCTATATTGTCTACATAAAAATCATTGTTATTTGTACATACAATAAAGTGTTCTGGACCATATTCATTTATCAATTCTAAGGCAATTTCATCGTTTTCAACAAAAATTGACTTTGAATTATTAATTGCTTTTTGAGCTATTTCTATTCTACTTAATTGAGTTAATTGTATTTTTATTTCTTTTTCTACTTCAGCAATTAATTTTTTGGATGTTGAAACTAAAATTACTTGACTATCTGCACCGTGTTCTGCTTGACTTAATAAATCTGACGCTACATAACTTGCGTTTGCAGAATCATCTGCAACCACCAATAACTCACTCGGGCCAGCTGGCATATCAATTGCAACACCATGTTTAGTAGATAGTTGTTTGGCAACAGTTACAAACTGATTTCCTGGTCCAAATATTTTATAAACCTGCGGAATTGTTTCCGTTCCAAAAGTCATACCGGCAATAGCTTGGATTCCTCCAACTTTTATAATTTTAGTAACACCACATAAATTTGCGGCATATAAAATTGCTGGATTTATTTTTCCTTCATTATTTGGTGGAGAGCATAAAACTATTTCTTTACAACCAGCAATATTAGCAGGAATTGCCAACATTAACACAGTTGAAAAAAGTGGTGCGGTTCCTCCAGGAATATACAAACCAACTTTAGTAATTGGTCTTTTTTCTTGCCAACATTCAACTCCATTTGTAGTTTCTACAAAGACTTTTGCTGTTTTTTGCGCTGCATGAAATTTTGTAATGTTTTCTTTAGCAACATTAATGGCTTCTTTTAAATCATTAGAAACTAAATTAATGGCTTCTTCTATTTCTTTTTCTGAAACAATTGTATTTTCTAAAGAAACAGCATCAAACTTTGTTGTGTATTTAGTAATTGCAACATCTCCATTTTGTTGAACATCAGTAAAAACCTCATTTACAACACCTTCAATATCATCTACTGTTTTAGTGGGTCTTTCTAAAAGTTGATACCAATCTTTTTTTAATGGATTTATAATCGTTTTCATTTTATAACACCATTTTTTCAATTGGACACACTAAAATACCTTCAGCTCCATTAACTTTTAGCTCATCAATTATTTCCCAGAATTCATTTTTACTAATAACGGTATGAACAGAACTCCAACCTTTTTCTGCTAATGGCAAAACAGTAGGGCTTCTCATACCAGGTAATAATTTTAAAATGTCTTCTAATTTTTCGTTAGGTGCATTTAATAAAATATATTTAGAATCTCGACCTTTTAAAACAGATTGAATTCTAAATTGTATTTTTTGTAAAATAGCTTTTCTTTCATCAGTTATCTCAGGTGAAACAGCCAAAACTGCTTCAGACTTTAATAAAACTTCTATTTCTTTTAAACCATTTTTAAAAAGTGTAGAACCACTAGAAACAATATCACAAATTCCGTCTGCTAAACCTATATTAGGTGCAATTTCTACAGAACCACTAATGGTGTGTAATTGAGCATCGATATTTTGTTCCTTTAAAAACTTTTTTACAGTTTCTGGGTAAGAAGTTGCTATTCTTTTTCCTTTTAAATCTTTTAATGAACCTGCTGTAGAATCTTTTGGTACTGCAATAGAAACTTTACATTTAGAAAAACCTAAACGTTCTACAAATTCTAAATCGTTTCCTTTTTCAATTAAAACGTTTTCACCAATAATAGCAGCATCTACTACTCCATCTCTTAAATATTGAGGAATATCGCCATTTCTAAGGTAAAAAACTTCTACAGGAAAATTTCTTGCGGATGCTTTTAATTGATCTTTTCCATTATCAATAGAAATACCAATATCCTTTAAGATTCTCATTGAATCTTCATTTAATCTTCCTGATTTCTGTACTGCAATTCTTAAATTACTCATTTTTGTTTTGTTTGATGCCTGAACAAATACGGTTTAAAATTAAAAAACCCGTTTGATTTGCTCAAACGGGTTTCTAAATATTTTGATTTTATTCAATACACTTTTAGATCGCTTGATTGCAATTGTAAAAATGATGATGATGTTTTTGAATAAAGTTCATGTCTTTGTTATTTACTTTGCAAATATTCTAAAATTATTCTTAATTATCAAAATAAACATCTTAAAAAAAATGCAAACTTAAAAATTTATCAAATTTTGATTATTTGTTTAAAATTTAATTAATATCAGGATTTAAATAGTCTGGTAATGTAGGATTATTTGGATCGCTAAAATCATTTGCAGGATTTCCATCTCCATTTGCATCTTCATTTTTTGTTAAAACACCATCTCCATCATCATCAGCATCAATATAATTTACTATAAGATCACTATCAGTATCATCATTTCTTGGCTCTCCATCACCGTCAGGATCCTCTAAAATTGAAGCAATACCATCTCCATCATGATCAGTTTCTTCAACCACATCAAATAGATTAACATAATAAATTACATTTGCATTAGAAGGTAAACTTCCACTACCTAAATTTCTATAAGCTAAACCAGAAGGTATAAAAATAATACCGTTACCACCTCCTTTATAAGTAATTGGCCCATTATTAGTAATATTCTCACCTCCTTTAAAATAAGTAAAGCCATGCAACCAACCTTCAACTGCAATAGATGCTGGATTAAACCAAGTTGCCGTTTCTAATTTTTGTAAGGGAATATAATCTATAGAATCTTTAAAATACCCTAAGTGATAATTTACCAAAATAGAATCTAAAATAGTAGGGTTAGATTTTACAGGAACAGGATTTCCTTCATCCTTAACATATACATACATTAAATAATCAATATCATCGTAACTTACATTTACAGTTTCTAACTTTGGATCATTATAAATTGCTGTTTTTCCTGCTACTAAAGTTTTTAAAGAATCTACAGTAGTGTCATAATAATTATTCTTTAAAAATTCAATTAAAGAATCTTTATCAATTAAAGCTTGCGCTTCATGGTCAAAATCATCTACAATCACTCCTGTAGTATTCTCATTACAAGCATATACTAGAATTGTAAAAATTGCAATCGCAACAATATTTTTTATTTTAATCATTTTTGCATAAAATTTGAGCGCGCAATTTACCATTTTTATACCTTTGTAAAAAGACATTAGTTATATTTTAACTTTTTTTATGAGAATTGATAAGTACTTATGGTGTATTCGTGTTTTTAAAACAAGAAGCTTAGCCACAACTGCCTGTAAAAAAGGGCAAGTTAAAATTGATGATAAAAATGTAAAACCTTCTAAAGACATTTATGGAGATGAAAAGATTTTAGTAAGAAAAAATCAAATTAATTATCAAATAAAAGTTTTAGATTTACCAGAAAGTAGAGTTGGTGCAAAATTGGTAGATCTTTATAGAAAAGATATTACACCAAAAGAAGCATTTGAAAAAGATGAGCTTTTAAAATTTGCTAAAGACTATTATCGTAAAAAAGGAGCCGGAAGACCTACAAAAAAAGATCGAAGGGATATAGAAGGATATCAAGAAGACACTACAGAAAACATATGACAACAGAAAATAACATCTTATTAGATTCAGTTCAAATTAATCAAAAAATTAAAAGAATTGCTTATCAAATTTATGAAAGTAATAGTAATGAGAAAGAAGTAATTATTGCTGGTATAATTGGTAATGGATATATTTTTGCAGAGAGATTAGTAAAAACACTTAAAGAAATATCTTCTTTAAACGTAGTTCTTTGTAAAGTTAATATTAATAAGAAAAAACCATTAGAAACAATTTCTACATCTATAGAGGTTAAAGATTATAAAAATAAATCTTTAGTTTTAGTTGATGATGTTTTAAACTCTGGCACAACTTTAATATATGGTGTTAAACATTTTTTAGATGTACCTTTAAAAAGGTTTAAAACTGCTGTACTTGTTAACAGAAATCATAAGAAATATCCTGTAAAAGCAGATTTTAAAGGAGTTTCTTTATCAACTTCAATTAAAGAGCATATACAAATTGATTTTTTAGAAAAAGAAGCAAAAGCTTATTTAGTTTAGTAATTTAACTATTTCTTTTGCTACATTTTTTTTTGTTTTTTTATCAATCTTTACTTTCATTTTAGCTAATTCATAAAAAGGGCGTCTTTCAAAAAGATGTTTTGCAACAAATTCTGGAATTTTATCATCACCTAAAGATGCAATTAATGGTCTTTTTGCTTTTTTTCTAATTAAGCGCTCAATCATTGTTGCTGTTCCTCCTTCTAAATAAATTGAAATGGTGTTTTCTTTGTTAATTTCTTCCATGTTATTTGCATAACATGGCGTTCCACCACCTAAAGAAAGTAGAAAATTATCGTTTTCAGACAGTATTTCTTTCAAATATTTGTTTTCTATCAACCTAAAATAGACTTCTCCTTTATTTTTAAAAACATCAGAAATAGACATTTTTTCTTTCTCAATAATATAGTCATCTAGGTCTATAAAATTCAAAGACAGCTTCTTAGAAAGTCTTTTTCCAATTGTTGTTTTACCTGAGGCCATGTATCCTAATAATACTATTTTCACTTTTTTTGCTTTTGTACAAATATCGATAAAATTTATTCATTTTTTTGCTTCAAATTTAAATGATTGATAGTATATTTGCATCTCAATTAAAAAATTGACCTGGTAGCTCAGTTGGTAGAGCATCTCCCTTTTAAGGAGAGGGTCCTGGGTTCGAGCCCCAGCCCGGTCACAAAAAAAGTTAAGCAAAACGCTTAACTTTTTTGCTTTTAGTTCTATTATAAGCGCGTATGGCGGAATTGGTAGACGCGCAGGCTTGAGGGGCTTGTGTTCGAAAGAACGTGCTGGTTCGACTCCAGTTACGCGCACTTTTTTAGAATTATTTGACTTCTTCACAAAATATTAACCTTTCTATACTGTTTTATACTTAATTTTGCATTTATGCAAAGAAATCTATTTATTCTGTGTTTATTCTTAAGTCTAAGCACATTTTCTCAAAAAGACAGTATAAGATCAACCATATTAAAAGGTCAAATTATACATGCCGAAAACAAACGCGTTTTAAGTGCTGCTCACGTTTTAAATTTAAATTCTGTTCAAGGAACAATAACGAACGATAAAGGTTACTTTGAATTAGCTACAAAAGCTAATGACACTATTTTAGTATCTTATTTAGGTTTTTCTTCTATTAAATTAAAAATTACAAACGATTTATTAAAAGGAAATGAATTAGAGATTGCTCTTTACGAAAAACCTGAAGAAATAAAAGAAGTAGTTATTAAATCTACAAAACTAATTGGTGTTTTAGAAATTGATATAAAACAAGTACCTAAAGATAGATTTACAAGAATACATATAAACGGATTACCACAAACATATGAAGTTGGTAAACCTAAAAGTAAGAACTTCTCCTCTCCTATTGCTGCTTTATTTCAGCCAGTAGATTTCTTATATAGTATGTTTGGTAAAAAACCTAAGCAACTTAAAAAG
>CAJQQH010000010.1 GCA_905480405.1 uncultured Polaribacter sp.
ACCAATGAGGTTAGTTTAACCTCGATGTCAATGAACTTTTTTCTTGTTTTTGCTAAAACAAGAAGAAAAAGTAAGCGAATGCTTACTTTTTCTTCTTGTGTCTATTAGCTCTTGCTCTTTTCTTTCTTTTGTGTGTAGAGATCTTTGCTCTCTTTCTTTTTTTACCGCTTGGCATAATGTCTGTTGTTTTTAAACCATTTAAGGTTTAGATTAATATTTTGTTATTTAACCGCTACTTTATTCTTTACTCCTTCAGTAAAAGTCTTTGCTGGTTTAAAAGCTGGAATGTTGTGAGCTGGAATCTTAATAGTCGTATTCTTAGAAATATTTCTACCAGTTTTTTCTGCTCTTGTTTTGATAATAAAACTACCAAAACCTCTTAAATAAACGTTATCGCCATTTTCTAATGCATCTTTAACCTCAGTCATAAATGCTTCAACTGTTGCTAAAACATCTGTTTTCTCTATACCAGATTTATCTGAAATTTTTGATACGATATCTGCTTTCGTCATGTCTCTATTTTTACTATTTTTTTATTAATATACTTTCAAAAATGCGGATGCAAATATATGATAATTAATCAATTCCAAGAAGATAAAGACTTAATTTTATCTTAATTTTAAAATGTAATATTGCAATTCTATTTTTAAACGATGAAATTTTCTAATTCTTTAATATACTGGTACTTACAAAACGATAGAGATTTACCTTGGCGTAGAACCAAGAATCCATATTTTATTTGGTTATCAGAAATTATGCTACAGCAAACAAGAGTTGCTCAAGGAATGGCATATTATTTAAAATTTACCGATAATTTTCCTACTGTTTTCGACCTCGCTAAAGCAGATGAAAGTACCGTTTTAAAAATGTGGCAAGGTCTAGGTTATTATTCTAGAGCAAGAAACCTTCATTATTCCGCAAAACATATTGCAAACGAATTAAATGGCGAGTTCCCAAATACATATAAAGAAATTATTAAACTAAAAGGTATTGGAGATTACACAGCCTCTGCTATAGCTTCTATTTGTTTTAAAGAACCAACTGCAGTTGTAGATGGTAACGTTTACAGAGTGCTTTCCCGTTATTTTGGTATTAAAACACCTATTAACTCATCCGCAGGAATTAAAGAATTTAAAGCTTTAGCACAAACTTTAATA
This sequence comes from uncultured Polaribacter sp., assembly GCA_905480405.1. GTDB lineage: Bacteria > Bacteroidota > Bacteroidia > Flavobacteriales > Flavobacteriaceae > Polaribacter. Next base: position 1,158 of record CAJQQH010000010.1, read on the forward strand.
GACGAATCACAACCGGGTAACTATAACCAAGCAATTATGGATTTTGGTGCACTGCATTGCAAACCTCAAAATCCACTATGTGACACTTGCCCTTTTGCAGATAGTTGTGTTGCTTTAGAAAAGAAACTTATTAAAGAACTACCTGTAAAAGATAAAAAAATAAAGATTAGAAATAGATATTTTAATTTTTTAGTAATTAAAACCAACAATAACAAAACAATTCTTACTGAAAGAAAAGGAAAAGGGATTTGGCAAGGTTTATATCAGTTTCCATTAATAGAAAGTGATAAAAACATCAATAAAGACGAACTAATTATATCTGAAGAATTCATCAAATTACTTCCTAATGAAACCACTATCTCTCTTTTTAATAAAAAAGAAATTGTACATAAATTATCTCATCAACACTTATATACGCAATTTTGGGTAGTAGAAACACAAAAATCATTAGAAGCAAAAATAGAATGGATTGATATTAAAAAATATCCTGTTCCTGTTTTAATTGCTAATTTTTTAGAAGAATATCAAACAAAAAAGTAATTGATATTTTTAGTACATTTGATATGTAAACATAAACGTTATGGCTGGTACAATAAATAAGGTAATTTTAATAGGTAATTTAGGAGACGATGTAAAAATGCATTATTTTGAAGGAGGTAATTCTATTGGAAGATTCCCAATTGCAACTAGCGATAACTATACAAACAAACAAACAGGAGAAAAAATTGTAAATACAGATTGGCATAATATTGTTGTTAGAAATAAACTAGCAGAAATTTGCGAAAAATATTTATCGAAAGGAGATAAAGTATATGTAGAGGGGAAACTTAAAAACAGATCTTGGGAACAAGATGGTATCAAACGATACGCTACAGAAGTGCATGTAAACGAAATGACCTTTTTATCTACCAAAAAAAGTTTAGATAATAATAATTCTCCACAACAAAACAAACAACCTCCTGCTACGCCTAAAGCTGCTGCGCAAGAAGTAAACGATGATTTACCTTTTTAATTAATTAAATTTTTAACCTTTGGACCCAGATCCCATACATTTGTTTTTATCTTTTATTTCAATTGATTTCTTAACAACAATTAATATAATTGCTTTAATTGCACTACTAATTGGTTCTGCATTAATATCTGGAACAGAAGTTGCTTTTTTCTCACTTACTCAAACAAATTTAAACGAACTATCTAACGATGGTAAAGAAGACAATATTATTGTAACTTTATTAGAGAAACCAAGAAAGTTATTAGCAACCATTTTAATTTTAAATAATTTTATAAACATTTTAATTGTACTGCTTTTTGCTGCATTAGCAGAAAGCTTATTTAGCGGTTTCAATTATCAATTAAACTTACATTTTTTTACTGTTTCTGTTCGTTTTTTAATCGAAATTATTTTAGTAACGTTCTTAATTCTTTTATTTGGCGAGGTATTACCAAAGGTTTATGCCTCTAGAAATGCGCTTCGTTTTACTAAAGTTATGGCTAAATTTATAAATGTAATTAATGTGTTTCTTACCCCGTTTAGTTTACCATTAATTACCTTAACAAAATTTATAGAAAACAAACTAGGTAACAAAAATTCTAATTTTTCTGTAGAAACACTTTCTCAAGCATTAGAACTAACTTCTGATGGAGCTACAACAAAAGATGAGCAAAAAATTTTAGAAGGTATTGTAAATTTCGGTAACACAGAAACCGTACAAATAATGAAACCTAGAATAGATATTTTTGCAATTTCTAATGATGAATCTTATGAAGATGTTTTAGCTAAAATTATAAAGAATGGATACTCTAGAAACCCTGTTTATAAAGAAAGTATAGATACTATTATAGGTGTTTTATACGCTAAAGATTTATTAGCACACTTAGATAAGAAAAACTTTAAATGGCAAGAATTAATTCGTGAAGCATTTTTTGTGCCTGAAAACAAAAAACTAGATGATTTATTAGATGATTTTAGAGCACGTAAAAATCACTTAGCAATTGTGGTAGATGAATATGGTGGCACTAGCGGATTGGTTACCTTAGAAGATGTTATTGAAGAAATTGTTGGTGATATTAATGATGAATTTGATGATGATGATTTATCGTATTCTAAAATTGATGAAAATAACTATATTTTTGAAGGGAAAACCACAATAAAAGACTTCTGTAGGGTTCTAGATGATGAAGATGAAGAAATTTTTGAAGAAGAAAAAGGCGAAAGTGAAACACTTGCTGGTTTTATTTTAGAAATTTCAGGTAAATTCCCTAAAAAAGGTGAGAAAATAAACTTCAAGAATTATACGTTTACTATAGAAGCGTTAGATAAAAAACGCATTAAACAAGTTAAAGCAACAAGAAATGCGTAACATTTTTATACTAATAATTTCATTAATCTTCCTTTCTTGCAACGAAGATGTATTACCAAAACCAAAAGCATATTTAAGTTTAGAGTACCCTATTAAATCTTATAATAAACTAAACTTAACAAGACCTTATAGTTTTGATGTTTTAAAAAATACAAATATAATTAATGACAAAAATAATTGGTTAAAAATTAAATACCCAAATCTAAAAGCGTCTATAGATATTACCTACAGACCAATACAAAATAACCTAAAAGAACTTTTAACTGAAGCTGAAAAACTTGTTTTTAAACACACAGTAAAAGCAGAGCAAATTATACCTAAAGACTTTGTAAACAGCAAAAAAAGAGTTTTTGGAAGCATGTACGAAATTACTGGTAATGCAGCTTCACATATTCAATTTCACATTACAGATAGCACCAAAAATTTTATAAAAGGGTCTTTGTATTTTTATGCAAAACCTAATTACGATTCTATTTTACCTGCAGTTGCTTATATAAAAGAAGATATATTGCATTTAGTAGAAACTTTAGAATGGAAAAAATAAATTATTAAACAATCTCCATTTTCTTTAAAAGAAAAGAAGCATTCATGTTTTTACATATTCCGTTTTTAAGGGTGTAATCAAAATGTAATTCATCTTTAATCACCTCAGCATCAAAGTAATAATTTTCAACATCAGAAAACTCATTTTCTAACTCACACAAACTAACATCGTGCGTTGCTATAATACCTGTAGATTTAGATTTTGTTAACTTTTCAACAAACTTTTTTGATCCAATAGCCTTATCTCTACTATTTGTTCCTTTTAGGATCTCATCTAAAATAATAAAGTATTTTTCTACTTTTATTTCATCTACAATAAATTTTAATCTTTTTAGTTCTGAATAAAAATAAGATTCATCTTCAGTTAAAGAATCTGTAGTTCTCATACTTGTAATCAGCTTTATTGGCGCATACAAAAACGACTCTGCACAAACTGGTAAACCGCAATTTGCCATTACAATAGATAAAGAAATAGTTCTTAAAAACGTGCTCTTTCCTGCCATATTTGCACCTGTTACAATAAAAAAATGTTCATCATCAATAACAAAATCATTATCAATTCTTCTATCAACTTTTAACAAAGGATGCCCTAATTGATTAGACTTAATAGTTTCTTTTTTATCAGAAAGTTTAGGAAAGACAAATTTTGGGTGATTAAATTTAAAGTTACCCAATGAATTTTGAGCGTCAAAATATGCCACAACCTCAAACCATTCTTTAACAGTATGCTTATAGTCTGAAATCCATTTTTCTACTTTACTTGCACTTTTAATTTCCCAAAGAAATAAACCATTTCCAAAAACTGCAATAACAATATTGTTACGTTGATCGAAACCATCTAAAATTTTAGAAAATTCTTTAAATATTACAGATGCCTTTTTATTCTCAGATTTTATAATTTCTTGTTTCTCTATTAAGTTTTTAGAAGTAAATTTTTCTGTTTCAATTTCATTTAATAATTGATGATATTGTTTAAATGTTTCTCTTACAACATCTGTTTCCGTATACAAACTCTGTGTAATTTTAACAAACATACCAGAAATAATAAGCCCAACAAAAAACCAGATAACAACAACTGTAGCAGGAATATAACTAAAAGAAACTAGCACAATTAAAATTACCGAAATTACAGAAAACACTAAAGACAAAACACCCAAAAACTTTGGTAATTTATTCTTGTAATTCAACATCCAACTAACTATTGATGTTGTATCACTTTTAACCGTAACTAAGCTTGCCAATGCAGAAAAATGTTGACGCCATTTTACTTTCTCTGAAAGTTCATTAATCGAATTTTGCTTTTCTAAAATACCATCTATTTTATTTTCGGTAAAAGTTTGAGCTAATTTTACTTTTCCGTCATTCGTTTTTGTTCTATTTGCATATTGAAAAAAAGAACCTTTACCAAACAAATCAATATCATTGCTATAATAATGTGCAGGATTTACAAATTCTTTACCTGATTTTAAATGATGAAATTCTCTTTTTAAAACTTTAATTTCTGTTTTATTAATATCTAATTTTGCATCGACAATATCTTTTTCTCTTTTTAAGTTGATATATTTAAGTACTAAAAAAGAAAATAAAGAAAAGCCTAAAGCAGCAATAATAAATACATCAGGAAAATCACCAAAAGTGAGATAGATTAAGAATACTGTTCCTAAAAAAACGAACAACCTAAAAACACCTAAATTGATTAATTTCTTTTTTAAAATTGAAGCATTGTTTTCTAATTCAGCTTGCTGCTGAGTATAAAATACTAAAGAATTATCTATCAAATCGTATTATTTAAAATTGGAAATTCCACCTGTCAAATTTAAAACATTTAAATCTGGATATCTCTTTTTCAATTTTTCTGTAGCTTTATAACTGTTAAACCCTCTTTGACAAACCATTACATACGTTTTGTTTTTATCAACGACAACTTTGTTTGCATCAAACGTACTTATATGAATCGTTTTTTGCACTTTAAAAGGTAATTTTAAATCATTTAAAACAGCAATAATTTCTAAATTATCATCTCCTAACTTAGATTTTAATTCTTGAGCGGATATTTGCCAATCAGGATTTTGTGTAGAACAAGCAATATCTACATAAGTTTGTATTTTAAAGATTTTAGCAATTTTATCTTTTATAACAATAGGTTTTAACTTCATTTTTAATTGTGTGTTTTGAAGGGAATTATAAATTAATAATTCATTCGCTAACGGTTTTCCTATTCCTGTAATCAATTTCAAGACTTCGTTTACTTGCTGCGTTGCAATCATACCAACAATAGAATTTAAAGTTCCTGCTTCTTCACAATTAGGAATATCTGTAGTCATTTTAGGGAAAGCATCTCGCAAATTTGCAGAATAAGTTCCGTCTTTTTGCAATACATTAAAAGTAGACACATAACCATCAAACTTATACAAAGAGCCATAAACCAAAGGCTTCTTTTTAATAACACAAGCATCGTTTAACAAATACTTTGTAAGCAAAGAATCTGTACCATCAACCACAATATCTACATTTTCAATCAGTTCAAAAACATTCTCTTTAACAATTGGTTTATTAGTAAAGTTTACCTCTGTAAAAGGTGCTCTTTTTTTTATAAATGTTGATAAAACTGCTGCTTTAGGTTTATTTACATCTTCTAAAGAATAAAAAACTTGTCTATGCAAATTAGTAACATCAACAGTATCAAAATCAACTAAATGTATTTTTCCAATTCCACTTGAAGCTAAATACACTGCAATCGGACTTCCTAAACCACCACAACCAACCACTAAAACAGAAGCGTTTTGTAGTTTTTTTTGCCCAACTTCGCCAATTTCTGATAAAGTAATTTGTCGTTTAAAAAGTTGATTTTTATTCATTATTTGGTACTATTTCAAAGTGTTCTTGACACAAGAATTTTTAATTATTTATTTCACTTTTAGCCAACTCGAATTCTTCGGGAGTATTTATATTTCTGATAAAAGAATCATCAATTTCTACAATTTCCACATCAGAATTAATTAACATTTTACGTGGGCAAGAATAACCTTGTGCTAAATATTGCAACAAAATAGGATATGCTTTTGGTTCATAAATTGTAATTAAAGGCTCCACAAACTCCTTGCCTTTACCTTTTACAGCAGTCGCCACTTTACTTGGATTTCTATGTTTTAAAACTAATTTAATAACATTTTCGTCTACAAAAGGAACATCGGTTGCTAAAACAAACCAAGCTGCATTTGGGTCTTTTTGAAACGCAGAACAGACACCTCCAAAAGGACCTAAATTATAAAATTTATCAGAAATTTCAAAGACATTATCTGATTGATTTTGAACAGAATAAAACGTTTTTATATTTTGGTTTTCAAGCAACATTTTTACATGTATTTTCTGGGGCGAACCAAAATAATCTAAATCAGATTTATCTTGTCCCATTCTTGTACTTTTACCACCAACCAAAACCAAACCTTTAACAGTTGCTGTTTTTTCTTGAATCAATTTATTGATATGTTTTGATATTTCTTTTACTTCATTAATATGGTAACAAGGTATTTTTTTTATCTGCGGATATTCTTCTTCTAAAAAAGAAAAACACTCAGTTTCCTCTTTCAACTTTACAATAAACTGAATATTTTCTAACTGTTTTAATCTTTTTAAAACCGAAGCTTCTTTTGTTTCATCTAAAATTAAAATTTGTTTTGCTCCTTGGTAATGATTTCCGTTGATAAAAACAAAATCATACTGTGCGAAATCTAAACGTTGCTGAAATTTATTTACAACTCCCGAAGTTGTAATCTGCAGATTTCCTTGATGATGAAATGTATATTCAGACAATGTATTTTCTTCAACTTCTTTTGCATGAGAAGCATCAAAATAAGCTAATTGATAATTAGATAACTGCTGTGATAATTTATGTACTAAATCTGAAATATTTCCGCAATTTGTCCCTAAAATTGCAATTTCATTTGGGGCAAAATTATCGTTATTTCTTCTCTCTAACTTCGTGTGTTTACTGTGCTTTTTCAAAATTTTATTTTTTTGTCTGTTCGATCGCAGTCGAGAACTATTACAACCTCTATACTGCACTCGAACAGACATTTAATTCTTAATATCAGATTTTCCTCCTGTTTTTTCTAACAACTTCACTTCTTTAATTACCATTTTCTGGCTAATACTTTTACACATATCATAAATAGTTAAACATGTAATATTTGCACCAGTTAACGCCTCCATCTCAACTCCGGTTTTTCCTGTAATTGTAACCTCGCAAAAAATTTCTACACTTTCAGTATCTATAATATTAATATCAATATCTACTCCATTTATTAATAATGGATGACACATAGGTATTAACTCTGATGTTTTCTTTACACCTTGAATTCCAGCAATAATTGCAGTCTGAAAAACAGGCCCTTTTTTAGTAATTAACTCATCATTTGTAAAATGAGCAATTACTTCTTTCCCTAGAAACATTGTTGCTTTTGCAATGGCAGTTCTTTTGGTAATTTTCTTATCAGAAACATTTACCATTTTAGGGTT
>CAJQQH010000011.1 GCA_905480405.1 uncultured Polaribacter sp.
TCGAATGCAAATATGCTGATTTTTTTATAAAGTAGCAGATAATTCCATTAAAATAGTACATAAAATCGCTCCCACAGTTCCAATGGCATAACCAAACACAGCTAACAGAACTCCAACCGTTGCTAATGATGGATGAAAAGCAGAAGCAACGATAGGAGCAGAGGCAGCTGCACCAACGTTTGCTTGACTTCCAACGGCCAAAAAGAAGTAAGGAGCTTTAATTAATTTGGCAACCAAAATTAATAAACCAGCATGAATTAACATCCACACAACACCTATAGCAATTAATCCTAAATTATCAAAAATCATTCCTAAATCCATTTTCATACCTATAGTTGCAACTAATATGTAAATACATACAGTTCCAATTTTTGATGCACCAGCACCTTCGTAGTTTTTAGCTCTTGTAAAAGATAAAATAACAGCAATTATGGTAGAAATACTAATTAGCCAAAAGAATTCTGAACCTAAAAAGGTAAAAATGTTTTTCCAAGTACCAGAAGTAATCTCAGAAACAATATCATTAAAAAATGTACTCAGGTATGAGGCTGCAAAATGCCCAAAGCCAACGGTTCCAAAACTAATTGCTAATATTATCATTAAATCAGTTAAAGATGGATTTCTTTTTACACTTTGAGTAAAGTTTATTACTTTTTCTTTTAATTCTTCAATTGCAGAAGTATCAGCTTTTAACCATTTATTAATTCTATCTTTTTTTCCGATTCCAATTAATAGTAATGCCATCCAAACATTGGCAACAACAATGTCAACAAAGACCATTCCACCAAATTTTTGAGGATTATATTGATAAATTTCTAACATTGCAGTTTGGTTTGCTCCGCCACCAATCCAACTTCCTGCAAGTGTCGAAAGCCCTCTCCAAACAGCATCAAAATCTGCACCACCAACTGTTTCTGGTGAGAAGATAGAAATCAATAAAATAGCGATAGGACCACCAATAATAATACCAACTGTTCCGGTAAAAAACATAATTAAAGCTTTAGATCCTAAATTAAATATGGCTTTTAAATCTATGCTCAGTGTCATTAAAACTAAAGCTGCAGGTAGCAAAAATCGACTAGATACATAATATAATTGAGATTTACCACTTACAATTTCTCCTCCTGAGTTGGTTGTTTCCCATTCTGGTGAAATTAAACCTATTGTTGTAAAAATGGCCGGAATAAAATACGCCATAAAAAGACCTGGTACAATTTTGTAAAACTTAGGCCAAAACCCAGATTTTAAACTTTCTGTATAAAAAACAAAGCCTAAAGAAAGCATTAGAATACCAAATACTATAGCATCGTTTGTAAAAAAGGGAGCTGTCATTGTGTTTTATTTTTGTGTGTGGTTAGTGTTTAAAATAACTCCTAGTTGTATTCTTTTTAAAACATTGTTTGGAGATTTTATTTGAAAATAACCCATTTTTAATTTGATGTTATTGTTTAATTTATGAGTAAAACCTCCACCAGTCCAGTTTTGAGCAAATCTTTGGCCTCTATCTAAATTTAAAAATAATTCATTAAAAACATATACGCTCCATTTTGCTGAAAGAGGATAACCAACATTTAGATTATAGCGAATCCAACTTTGAGTTGTATCTTCAGTAATATTTTTATGAATAAAGCGATGTTCTAATCTAATTCTATGACTAGCATTAAACTGTCCCCATTTAGATTTTAAATTTAAATCTTCATAAAAACGATATTCATATAAGTTATTTGAAGGTGTATTGTAAGCAACATCTGCGGTTGAATAACTTACACCAACAGTTACATTTGTTTTAGGGTTAAAAGAGTAATTTACGCCCAATCTATAAATTTCTTGCTGAAACTCAGTTGCAGTTTCAAAATATCTAAAATGTGCCATTGTTTTTAAGGCTAATTTATCTGAAACTTTATGAGAACCATTATACATATACCATGTTCCTAATTTGTTTTCTGCAGATTTTTGTGCTTGAATAGTAGATGAGAATAGACTTAAAAATAAAATGATAATTACTTTATTCATATTTTAAAGTTAGTTTGCTGTGTATATTTTAGTTTCTTTAAAAGGCGAAATATATATCTTTTCTGTTAATGATTTATAATTTATCCATTCTTTATTAAAAAATGAATTTGTCTTAGAAACCGCATCTTTAAAAGCATTTTTAAATTGATTTATCAACTGATTCTCGGTGGCTGTTTGTTCTCCAAAACGAGAACTTACATACCAACTTGCTATGCCAAAACGATTATTAACTGTAACTTCTGGGTTTCTAGTAATTCCTTGTCTTTTATCAATTGTACCTATATAAATAGCAATTAAAGTATCTAGTTTTTTTATGATGTCTGATGATGATTTAATCTCATTTTTATATTTCTTTTTGTCTTCTTTACTTAATTTAGATTTTAAAGAAGTAGCAGTGTTTTTACTTTCTACCAATTGTTTTACAATGTTTGTAATTTTTTCTTGGTATTTTTCAAGCTCTTTCCTAGCATTGTATTTTTGAATAATTGCTTGTTCAGAAATTTGAAGTCTAGGATCAAATTTAACGTTTATATTTTGTTCAGAAACTTCGTTGGCAAAAGTCATTTTTAAACGATACGTTCCTGGTTTTACAGTAACTCCACTTGGTTCTCTTTTTGTTTTTTTAATGCTTCTAGTAGCTCTTGCAACTCCTTTTTCTCTTAAGTACCAAGTTGTTTTATGAATTCCGTTTTCTTTGGGAGATTTAAATTTTAAGGTTCTAATTAATCTTTCGTTATCAAAAATTTCTAACTTAATAGTGTCACTCTGAACTTGTTTCGGAGTCTCAATATTATTGTTTTCTTTTTTATCCTTTTTGGCAACTTTCGGTTTATTGATGTAATAAGAAATTTGTGCTCCACGTTTTCTGTTTTCTCCTTGATACATTGCATCTGCACCAAATCGACTTCCTGTTGGTTGCTGCGATGCTGTTTGGTACGCAATTGGAGGAGCAAATAATGCAATCTTTTTAGAAGTAATAGTACCATTAGCAATGGCTCTTAACGGACGAATATCATCTAAAACCCAAGCTGCTCTACCAAAAGTTCCAATAATTAAATCGTTTTCTCTTGGATGAATAGCTAAATCTTTTACAGGGACGGTAGGGAAGCCTTCTGTCCATTTTGTCCATTTATCTCCTGCGTTTATAGAAATATACAATCCATCATCAGTTCCTAAAAATAGTAAGTTTTCATTTTCAGGATCTTCTATAATACATAAAGCATAACTTTGTACATCATCTTCATCAACAATACGTTCCCAAGATTTACCGTAGTTTTTAGTTCTATAAGCATAAGGAGTATAATTAAAACGTCTATAATCATTCGCAATTAATAATGCCTCTCCTTTGTTTTTGTTAGATGCTTTAATCTGTGTAATCCAACTATTTTCTGGCAAACCTTTTATGTTGTTTGCAACATTCGTCCAAACTGCTCCGCCATTTTTAGTGATGTGAACCTGTCCATCATCTGTAGCAGCCCACAAAACATCATTTTGTAAAAGTGAAGGCTCAATAACTAAAATTGTACAATGGTTTTCTGCACCAGTTGCATCCATTGTTAAACCACCGCTTTCTGCTTGTTTTAATTTTTCTGGGTTATTGGTTGATAAATCAGGTGAAATAACACTCCAAGTTAATCCTTTGTCTGCAGATTTATGCACAAACTGACTCCCAAAATATAATGTTGAATTATCAAACGGATCTATATTTATAGCAGCATTCCAATTGAAACGTAATTTTACATTTGGGTCTTTATGAGTTGGTTTAACTCCATAATTATTTCCTGTTAAATAATCGTAACGAGAAACAGAACCTTGTTGACTCATCGTCCATCCATAACGTGAATTATCTTTATCTGGCACTACATCAAAACCATCGCCAAAACTAATTTCTTGCCAATAAGAATTTCTTATACCTTGTGCTTTCCATACATACGCAGGACCTCTCCAAGAACCATTATCTTGCATTCCTCCGTAAACGTTATATGGAAATTCGTTATCCACATTTATGTGGTAAAATTGCGCAACGGGAATATTGCCAATAAATCGCCAAGATTTACCACCATCTTTGGTAATGTTTAATCCACCGTCGTTTCCATCAATCATAAATTTTCCATTCTTAGGATGAATCCACCAAGCATGATGATCTGGGTGTACACCATTATCTACACCATACGCAGGCATTAATTGTTTAAAAGATTTACCACCATCTTCAGAAACATTTATATACGTAAAAACGGTATATAATCTATTTTCATTTTGAGGATCTACATAAATTTCAGAATAATAGAAAGGGCGATTTCCAATACCTGGTTTATCGTTAATTTTTTTCCATTTAAATCCGCCATCTTCACTCTTATACAGTGCGTTTTTTTTGGCTTCAACTAAAGCATAAATAACATCTGGGTTGTTGGGTGCAATTGCAACACCAATTCTACCTAGTTCTCCTTTTGGGAAACCTTCTTTTTCGGTGATTTGTTTCCAATTTTCTCCACCGTCGTGTGTAATATAAACTCCACTTCCTTTTCCACCAGATTTAAAAAACCAAGGATCACGTTTATGTTCCCACATAGAAGCAATTAATTTATTAGGATTTTTAGGATCCATAATTAAATCTGCAGCACCTGATTTTATATTTGTAAATAAAATTTGTTTCCAAGATTTTCCTCCATCTGTAGTTTTATAAACTCCACGTTCTTTGTGTTCTCCCCAAGGAGAACCAATTGCACCAACATATACAATATCTGGGTTTATAGGGTTTATAATTACTCTATGAATATGTCTTGTTTTTTCTAAACCCATTGCTTTCCAAGTTTTACCAGCATCTAAAGATTTGTAAATACCAAAACCACCATTTAAACTATTTCTTGGGTTTCCTTCTCCTGTTCCAGCCCAAATTACACTAGGGTTAGATTGTTGAATTGCAACTGCTCCAATTGAAGCTGTTAGTTCTTTTTCGAAAATTGGTGCCCATTTTATACCTCCAGAAGTAGATTTCCAAATTCCACCAGAAGCTGTACCAACATACATGATCTCTGGATTATTTTCTACAACATCAATAGAAGTTACACGACCCGACATTCCACCAGGACCTATGTTTCTCGGTTTCATGTTTTTTACCATTTCCATAGAAAACTCTTGTGAAAATAGGAGGGTAGTTGTGCATAAAAAAAGTAGTGTAATTATTTTTTTCATTGTAAGATTTGTTTGAATTAAGTTTGATGGCAACAATATACAAAATAGAAAACGCTCAATAAAAATTGAGCGTTTTTTAACATTTTTGTAAATCACTATAACTTGCATTACGAAGCAATCGTTATATATAAGTAAATTGATTTTTACCTTATAATGAATTTCTTATATTTTATTCTTCCTTTTTTTTAGGTTCTCTTTTAGCGTCTTTAAGTGCTTGCATAAGCATCCATTCTATTTGCCCGTTTGTAGAGCGAAATTCATCTGCAGCCCATTTTTCAATGGCTTTTATCATATCTTCATTAACTCGCAATGCGAAAGCTTTTTTCTTAGCCATTTTATTTTTTTACGAATGAAACAATAGTCTCAATTAATTTTTTTGAAAGCTTAAAATCTGCAGAATAATAAGATGCTAGATTGTCTTTGTCTTTCTGAATATCCTTTAAAACATGATTCATGTTTTTTATAATTACCAGTTCTGATTTTGGGCTGGCTTTTTTTAATTCTTCTGCATCAGAAATTGGTACTTGTAGATCTTTATCACCATTAATAATTAAAGTAGGGATATTTATTTTTTTAAATTCTTTAGAAGGGTTGTATTGTATCCAAGAATTTAAAAAAGATTGATTTGGTTTTGCAAAAATAGAAACTAACATTGGGTTAACGGTTTTTACATTACCAGTTTCTTTTAACTCTTTAAAATGTGCTCTATTTATTGAATCTAAAAAAGGAGCTTTTTCTTTAATTTGTTTTATAATTGCTTTATCAGCACTTTTACTAGGTCCTGCTAATGATATATATTTATCGACATCTTTTGAGGCTAACATTGCAACTAAAGAACCTTGACTATGACCAATTAAAGTTATTTTAGTAAAACGTGTGTCTTTTTTAAAGTGAGATACTACTGTTTTAACATCAACTGCAAAATCTTTAAAATTAACTCCGTTTTTCATCATAACTGCTACATTGTTTTTATTAGCAGTACGTTTATCATAACTAAAAAAAGAAATTCCTTCTTTATTAACACTATCTCTTAACTGTTTAATATAGTTTGCCTTTACAATTGGCATTTGATTCCCATTTCTGTCTACATTTCCAGAACCATGAACCCATATAATTAAGGGTGATTTTTCTGCGGAAAAAGTTAACGTTCCTGGTAATTGAATAGAATCATTTTTAATTGTAATTTCTTCAGATTTTACTTGTGCTATTGAAACTGCAATACCAAAAATAGAGATGATTAAATAAGTTATAAATCGTATCATAATTAATTTATTTTTAATTTATAGGTTGCTAAAACCCTTTTTACTTCCTCTTTTTTTAGTGTTCCTATTAATAATTTATTCCCGTTTTTAAACTTTAATTGAATACCAATATTACCCGAAACGTTCATGGCTTTACCTTTAGATTTATTCCCAAAAAAACCACTTCTAAAACCCCAGCCTCCAAACTCTGTAAGTGGAAGGTAGGTTCTAACGTTTGCAGATGCTATTTCTGACCAACTAATCGTTTTAAATGAAAAATGAACTGGAAAAAATTTATAATGAATTCCGGTTTCATCAATTCTAGTTGATAATTTAAATACGAAAATTAGAATTGAAAGACACAACATTGAAAAAGTGAAAAACAATAGCCCTGAATCTGACATTGGTTTATCACCAAAAGGTTGTTTTAAAATTATTTGTTGTAAAACTCCGTATATTCCAAAACATAGAGGGCCAACGATAGCTATTATCAGAATAATTATTAACCAACTTTGTGTAAAACGTTGTTCTTCTTTAAAAACTTTCATTTATCTATTTTTATCTCTTTCTAAAACTACACTTACCCAACCTTGAGCAATGTCTTTTACAACCCATCCTTCTCTTGCGTACTGGTTTAATAAGTCTTCAAAATTTTGAAACCTATTTCTAAAACCTAATTTTGGTTGTATTACTTTATATTCTTTCATGATTTTTTGTTTTTTGATTGCTGCTGATTAATAATTAAACCTAATAAAAATCCTACGAGACCAATAAGAAGCCTTAAAACAAGTATTGTTAAAAATAATTCCAATACCCGCACCAAATATCATTCCAATAAAATCATTTTTATTTTTCATCTTTTAAAATTACAAAACCAATAACTACACCTACAATGGTGCCAATTATAGAACCATAAATCATGCTCATTGCAACATTGTTTGTTATTGCGCCAATTGTTGTACCAATAGAACTACCTAAAGTAACACCAATTGCAATAGCATATATTTGATTGTTATTCATTTTAATGGCTTAAAGTACCAGCATTTACAACAGGAGAAGCTTCTTTATCACCACATAAAATAACTAATAAGTTACTTACCATTGCTGCTTTTCGTTCTTCATCTAAATCTACAATTTGTTTTTTGTTTAGCTCTTCTAATGCCATTTCTACCATTTCTACTGCACCTTGTACAATTTTATGTCTTGCCGCAACAATAGCAGTTGCTTGTTGCCTTTTTAACATGGCACTTGCAATTTCTTGTGCGTAGGCTAAATAACCAATTCTTGCTTCTAAAACCTCTATACCAGCAATAGATAAGCGCTCATCTATTTCTTTTTCTAACGCTTCAGAAACTTCATTTACGCTAGAACGTAATGTAATATCTTCTGCATGTCCTTCATCTGCAAAGTTATCATAAGGGTACATACTTGCTAGTTTTCTAACAGCAGCGTCTGTTTGTACACGTACAAAGTTTTCGTAATTATCTACATCAAAGGCAGCTTTGTAAGTATTTGTTACTCTCCAAACTAAAATAGTAGAAATCATTATAGGGTTACCTAATTTGTCATTTACTTTTAATCGCTCGCTATCAAAGTTGCTTGCACGTAAAGAAATTTTCTTTTTAGAGTAGAAAGGATTTGCCCAATACAAACCATTGTCTTTAATAGTACCAACGTATTTACCAAACAATAAAACGACTCTAGAATTATTAGGATTTACTAAAATGAAACCAAAGAAACTTATAAAACCAATAACTATTAAAGGTATATAAAGTGGTGTTTGTTGTATTATAGACATTGTAATTCCTCCAAAGAATAATGTTAAAACTACTAGTAACATTAAATAACCATTTGCTGGTTTAATTATTTTTTCTGCTTTCATATACGTAAGATTTGTTATGATATTAAAATGATATCACAAAGATATACTATTTTTTTTCGATTTAACAAATTATTCAGTAAATATTTTTATACTTTAGCTGAAAATTAATTATAAATTATTCTGATGAAATTTAAACTACTGTTATTAATTCCGTTTCTTTTTTTTATGAAATCATCTTCTGATGAAGATGTGTTTTGGGGAAAAAACGGGCATAGAGCAACTGGTAAAATAGCTGAAAAGCATTTAACTAGAAAAGCTAAAAAATGCATAGATAAAATCTTAAAAGGACAGAGTTTGGCCTTTGTTTCTACATATGCAGATGAAATAAAATCGGATAAAAATTTTAATAAATACTATTCGTGGCATTATGTAAATATGGATTTAGATGAAACTTATGAAGAGGCAGAAAAAAATCCAAAAGGAGATTTAGTTACTGGTATAAATACTTGTATTAAAGTTTTAAAAGATAAAAAAAGTACAGAAGAAGAAAAGAATTTTCATTTAAAAATGTTAGTTCATTTTGTGGGCGATTTACATCAACCTTTACATATTGGTAGAAAAGAAGATAAGGGAGCAAATGATATACAAGTGCAATGGTTTGGAAAAGGAACTAATTTGCATAGTGTTTGGGATAGTAAATTGATTGATGATTGGGAAATGAGTTATATTGAGTTAGCTGATAATGCAGATGATTTGTCTAAAAAGCAAATACAAGCAATTGAAAAAGGTACAGTTGTAGAATGGGTTAATGAAGTACATAAACTAACAAATAAAGTTTATAATTCTGTTAAAAAAGGTGAGAATTTGCGTTATAAATATTCTTATAATCACTTTGGTACTGTAAGATCTCAGTTGCAAAGAGGGGGAATTCGTTTAGCAAAAATTTTAAACGAAATTTACGATTAACTATTTGTAAAACAATATTATTATAAAGCCTTGTAGAATTATTTTTATGAGGTTTTTTGTTAAGAATCAGTTAATTATTTTCTGCACGAATTTTAAATATGTAATTTTATAAAATGATAAAAAAATCAATTTTTATACTTCTTGTATCTATTGCTTTTACTTCTTGTAAAAAAGAAATTGTTAAAGAAATAGTAGCAAAAAAAGAAATACCACAGATTTCTACAGTAAAAACCGTTACTTACAATGAACTAAAACCGTTGTTAGAAAAGGAAGATGGAAAAACATATATAATTAATTTTTGGGCAACTTGGTGCGCACCTTGTGTAAAAGAATTGCCTTATTTTGAAAAAATTAAAGAAGAATATGCAGATAATAATGTAGAAGTTTTATTAGTTAGTTTAGATTTTCCTAAACAAGTAGAAAAGAAATTAATTCCTTTTATCAATAAGAAAAAATTACAGTCGGAAGTTATATTATTAGATGATGTAAACGAAGATATTTGGATAAAAGCAATTGATGAAAGTTGGAGCGGAGCAATACCAGCAACTATTATTTACAACAATAATAACAGAAAATTTTACGAGCAATCGTTTGATTATGAAACTTTAGAAAACGAATTAAAAACCTTTATAAAATAATTGACAATGAAAACATTTAAAAGATTATTAGTGCTAGCAATTATAGTAATTTCTACGGTTGCCTTTACAGTAAAAACAGCAGACGGTTATAAGGTTGGTGATACAATTACCGATTTTAGCCTTAAAAATATAGATGATAAAATGGTTTCTTTATCAGATTATAAACAAGCAAAAGGATTTATAATTGTTTTTACATGTAATATGTGCCCGTATTCTGTTGCAAATGAAGATAGAATTAATGCTTTAGATGCTAAATATAAATCAAAAGGATTTCCTGTAATAGCAATTAACCCGAACGACCCAAATGCTTCTAGGGGAGATAGTTTTGAAGACATGAAAGTTAGAGCAAAGGAGAAAAGTTTTACGTTTCCTTATTTATTTGATAAAGGTCAAAAAGTGTATCCTGAGTTTGGAGCAACAAAAACGCCTCATGTGTATATTGTAAGTAAAGCTACCATGAAAGTTGAATATATTGGTGCAATTGATAATAGCTCTAGAAACCCAGAAGGTGTTTCAGAAAAATATGTAGAAAATGCTGTAGATGCTCTATTAGCTGGTAAGAAAATTGAAAAAACAGAAACGAGAGCAATTGGTTGTTCTATTAAAGTTGATAGAGGTTAATTTTTAATGTGACTTAATTTTTTAGTTTTTATAAGTATAAAACCCAAGTTAAAAACTTGGGTTTTTTTTATTTTTTTGTGTTTCGCTAACTTGTTTCTTTAGATTGAAAAAGAGGAGAACTATAACGTGTTTTAGATTTCAAGCTCCAGTAAACGCACGAGTCCTCTATTTCTATAAAGTTGCCAAGGACCATTTGGAATACCAGAAGTCAAAACTCACGATAAAGAAAGTGTTTAAAGCAACATATTTATTCACTTAAATGTAAAAATATGAAAAAATACAAAGAAGTAGTAGGAA
>CAJQQH010000012.1 GCA_905480405.1 uncultured Polaribacter sp.
ACTGTTTTTAATTGGAAAGATAAAACGGTTTTATCTACAGATTTACCAAGATTTAAAGATACAATTGACTTATACCCTAACCCAGTAAATAATACCTTTCGTTTATCCAAGAAAATTACATCTGCAATTGTGTATAATATGTTAGGACAAGAAATGAAGATGTTTTCTAGAGACAGAAATCAATTTGATATTTCCAGTCTTAAAAATGGATTTTTTATTATGAAAGTTATTTTAGAGAATAATGAAACAAAAATTATTCGTTTTGTAAAAAACAAACTATAAAATATCGTAAAAACCTACAAACAAGCTAATTAGACGTAGTATTAAGCAAATAAATGATTGATTTAAGCAATTTTTATTAGTTAAATTATGCTATTTTTACATTGAATAATAATAAATAAATTATAAGATTATGAAAAAAATATTACTTTTTACTGCAGCAATACTTTTTGCTTCATTTACAACATTAGCACAAAATGTTTGGTATGATGTTGATAATGCAGTTACAGATTTAACATTTTCAACTACTTGTGATGGATGTTCCGTTTCAACAGTTGCTAATCCTGACGCCACCGATACAGAAGCTACAAATGTATTATTATGGAAAATTGCAGCAAATTCAAGTTTACAAAACAAGGAAATTGTTTTTAGTTTTCCTGACGGTTATGGACTTACACCTACTGATTTTGCTAGTTTGGTTGTAACCGTACGTTTATATCTGCCAGATTTAACTAATTATTCTAATTTTGATAGTAATACTCGTTTTAGATTTTATTTAGGAGGCCAAACAGTACAATTAAAACTTACAGATTTAGATGGTACAGATGTAGATGGTTGGTATACTTTAACCTATGATTTTTCTGGAAAAACGTATACAGAAAACGTAACTGAAGGTTCTATTAGAATCATTGGTCAAGCTGCAAGATTTACAAATTTAGATAACGATATTGACTTTCATTTTGATACAATTACAAGTACAGTAGCTTTAAGCGAATTCGAAGAAGAAGAAGTAGACGTTTTAGATGCAGAAGCAGTTTTAGATGCTGGAAATGAATGGTACCATAACTATAGCCCAGATACATTTGGTGTAACAGTTAATGAAGTACAAGGTGGTGTGTTTTTAGCACAAGGAGATGCAGTAGCTACACCAACTACTACAGGAAATAGCAGTGCTTCAGTTGCAAAATTCACAAAAGAAGAAGATGCACATTCACAAATAAAGTTTCAATTACCAGGTGTAATTGATACAGACCATCAATCAGGTGCTATTTTTAAAATAAGAGCCTATGCACCGTCAACAAATGTAAATGGAACTTCTGGTAGAAGATTGAGATTGTATTTACGAGATGGAATTGAAACAGCAGGTCAAAAAAACGTAACAATTAATGTTACTGTTTTTGATGCTTGGCAAGAATATACTTTTGATTTTACAGGAGCAAACCTTACAGAAGGTGTATCTTATACTACTGCAAATTTATTAATTGACCAACCAGATGGTGATTTTCTTGCTACAGGAAATGTATATTATTTTGATGCTTTTCAAGGACCAGCTGCAGATGTATTATCTGTAGATAGATTAGAATTAAGTAACGCTTCTATTGTTGCGTATCCTAACCCTGTAACAAACAGTTTTCAAATAGATTCTAGTTTAGATATTGAAAATGTAAAATTATATAATATTAATGGACGTTTAGTAAAAACGTTTGAAGCGAACGCTAATTATGATGTTAGTAACTTAGCAAAAGGAATTTACATTGTAGATATTAAGACTCTTAAAGGTTTAAAGACTTTAAAAATTGTAAAAGAGTAAATTATTTATATTATAATAACTCAAAAGTATTAAAACCCTCTTGAGATATGATTTATTTTAAATCAATATTATATAAAATTTATAAAAAAAAAGGTAGTAATTTTATATTACTGCCTTTTTTTTATAAAAGACAAACAACCTTTTTACTTTATTTAAAAGTATTATTCTCATACAAGAATTAAATTATTAATTTAATGAATACACAGTACAAAAACTTCCTCCCATTACTTTTAATAAGTGTATTACTATATAGTTGTAATACACAAAAAGTGCCCAATAATAAAAAGCAAAATATAGATAGACCAGAACCTAATGTGGTGCTCTTACTTACAGATGATTTAGGTTGGCAAGATCTAAAAGTTTATGATATAGATAATCCATCTCCTTACGAAACACCCAATATTGATGCTTTCGCAAAAGAAGGGGTTCAGTTTTGGCAAGCGTATTCTCCTGCTCCCACTTGTGCACCAAGTAGATGTGCAATTATGAGTGGAAATCATCCTGCTAGAGCACAAAAAACACATGTTGTAGGTGGTGGACCTCCTACAGTTTATGCTGGTAAAAATTCACAAAGAATTATAGAGCCTTGGTATAGTGGACGTATGCCAGAAAACGAAATGACATTAGCGAGAGTCTTACAACAAAAAGGATATACAACAGGGCATGCAGGTAAATGGCATATGGCTATAAACCACTTTGCTTATCCGCAACCAGAAGACCAAGGTTTTAATGTTACTACGCATGATCGTGGAGTTACAAGTCCTCAAAAACCACATAGACTTACAGATTTTGCAACTAATAAAGCATCAGATCCTTATCGTTTAGATGAAAAAGGGTTTCCTTTTCATCTAAATAACGAAAATGCGTTAAAGTTCTTAAAAGAGAACAAACAAGATCCATTTTTCTTGTATTACGCTACTTTTTTAGTACATGCTCCAATACATACTAGAAGTAAAGCGCTATTAGAAAAATACTGTAAAAAATTAGGCTTAGAATATCCTACAGACCCTAGTCATTGGGACGTAAAAGGACAAAATAATCCATATTATGCTGCAATGGTAGAAATGTTAGATTATTATGTAGGACAAGTTTTTAATTATTTAGAAACTACAGATGATCCTCGTTGGCCTGGTCATAAATTAAGTGAAAATACTTATGTTATTTTTACTTCTGATAATGGAGGAATGGAAGGTCACCCAGGTGAAGTTTTTACAGATAATTATCCTTTAGATAAAGGAAAGATAAACGCTAAAGAAGGTGGTACAAGAGTTCCTTTAATTATTGCAGGACCTGGAATTAAAAAAGGAATACAATCTGATGTTGTTGTAAACGGGCTTGATTTTTACCCTACAATTCTATCATTATTAAATGTTGAAAAACCAGAAAATAAACATTTAGATGGTGATGATTTATCAACTTTATTACTTAAAGACCCTACGGATTCTAAATTAGTTTTAGACAAAGAAGGAAATGAGAGAAATACAATGATGTGGCATTTTCCACATTCATCATATCAAAGTACATTACGTGTAGGAGATTATAAAATTATTAGGAATTATGATTATAAAAACAATCCTAAAACTCAAGAATTTGAGCTTTACAGATTGTATGATACCTCTAACGGAATTGCTGAACGTGTTGATATAGAAGAAGCAAATAACTTAGCAAAAGTAGATACTAAAAGAACAAAAGAGATGAATGATAAGCTTACATCAATCTTAACAGAAATGAAAGCAAGTTATCCTTCTTACAATCCCTTTTACTTAAAAAAGATGGAGCATAAAGAAACGGTTCCAACAGTGATTTCTGAATCTAAAAAGAAAGGTAAGGCTACATTTAAGTACAAAGAAAATGGAGCAAAAGTGGTAAAAGCTAATCTTATTTATACTACAAATGGCGGGCATAAATATGAAGAGTGGTTTAAGACAGATGCAAATATAGATGGAGATTTTACGATTACAGCTGTTTTACCAAAAGGAACAACTCACTATTTAATTAATTTAATTGATGAGCATAATTTTTTAGTAAGTTACCCAGAAATGCCTACTAAAAAATCTCTTAGAACTGATAAAAAGAAATATTCTAAATATGCTTTGAAGAATAATTAGAGAATTATTTATGTATAATCTATAAAACAAAAAAAAACGGGCTTTGTCCCGTTTTTTTTTTTGTTTTATAGATGAATTACACTTATTTGAAATGTCTTTAACATTCATTTAATTTTGCTTCCTACTTATTTGAGAATTGATTAATTGTTAATTTTTAAAAGTAAAGTGCATTTACTATTGTTTTCATAAAGTCTGAGGAGTGTTTTGATGAATAGGAGTATGATTAAGATAGGACAGAGTAAATAACCTCAAGCCTCATAGTGTAAACTTGTATAAATTATTAAGAAAAAATATATTTATATTATGAAAAACAATTACTTACAATTATTTTAGCTTTAACAGGATCAATACATTGACAATTCAGTAACAGATTTAAAATTTTCATCTACGTGTGATGGACGTTCTGTTTCAATATCAGATTAGATAATAAAAAGGTTTCTTAGTATATATTTCTAAGGTACCTAGAAATAAATTCTACTTAGACAACTTAACCTTCGTCTAAATATCATTAAATCATAGTTTTTATATTTAAATGAGTGGCGTTCTTACATTTCAAATATTTCTAGCCTTTTTTTTACTTATTGTCTGGTTAATTAAAAAAACGTTTCTATTTCTAGATATTAAAAGAATACTTATCTATGTACGTAAATTGAAATAAGTATATACAATAACTTTATTCTCTAACGATTCTTATTTATATAAAAATCCCCCTCTAATTTATAGAGGGGGGCTTAAATTGGGGTATAATAAACTTATTCTTTTAATAATTTTATATGTTTTCTGACGCCATCTTTACATATTACTTTTAGTAGGTATATACCTGGCTTTAAATTAGATATGTCAATGTCTTTATTTTCGTTTTCAAATTTGTACGCTATTGCCCCATATGCATTGTACAAAATACCAGATTCTACTTCCTTTGTGAGGCTAAAAGTATTCTTTACAGGATTAGGATATAGATTTATCTCTTTATTCGTTTCCTTATCAAAATCATCAATTCCTAAAACAAATTCAGAGATATGAAATATAATATCTTGAAGCCTTAATCGTCCAACAACATCCGCTCCTGAATTAGAAAGACCTGTTGTTACAAATTTTATTTCTGTAGCCTCATCATCAGCTAACGTAAGTGGAGTATCAAATACAAACTCGAAATTATTACCTTCATTATTACCACCACTTGTATAAGTATCTTGCTGTTGCGTCTCTCCATTAATGGTAATTGCCACATCTACAATATCATTTTTTTGAGAAGTCGCAGCAAATGTTACTTTATTTAATGTACTTTGATAACCCTCTGCAGATTTCACAAGAAATTTAGCTCCATCTCCTTCAAGATTATCTTCTGGGTCAATTTCTGTTCTCATTTGCAAATAAATATTACTCCCAGCAGCTGTACCTCCAAGCAATTCTGAATAATTATCTACAGCTGTAAAAGTTTGTTCCAATTCTGAACTATTCAGAATTATTTCATGAAGTGGTTCTGTTGCCCCTAAAACATTAAAGAAAAGATTTACAAATCTTACTCTCGGTGCTAACCCTTCTGAGTTAGAAAGTGAGGTTGTTATCACCTGAATTTCTTTAGCTGACTGTGTAAATGTAACTGGAGTATCAAATTCAAATAATTTAGCAGTATTATTATTTGTACTTACATAGGTAAAACTTTGTGTTTCTCCATCAATAATTATATCAACATTTACAGTATCTCCTGATTGAGATATAATTCCTAATGTAATTTTATCACAAGTTATAGTTTCAACATCAGCAGG
>CAJQQH010000013.1 GCA_905480405.1 uncultured Polaribacter sp.
TGAAAATCAAATAATCGATGAAGATTCTGGAAATAATTTAAATTATAATGATGATGTTTCCATGAATTTTTGGATTTGTAATACAGATATATTTGATTATATAGAAAACTATTTCAAAGAATTTTTAAAAAAAGAGAGTAATCTTGAAAAGAATGAGATTTACTTACCTTTTGTAGCACAAGAAATGATGAATGAAGGTCTAATTTCTATTAATGCTATAAAGTCTGATAGCGATTGGTTTGGTGTTACATATTTTGAGGACAAGGAAAATGCTGTAAACTCTCTTGAGTCATATACTTCATCCAATAAATATCCAAGCCCTCTTTGGGAATAATAAATTCAAAATATGGATAAACATTTATTAAATAAAATATTATCTAATTTTGAAATTACTGGTAGTTTAACATCATTTAAAAAGATCTCATCTGGTTATATTAATGATACTTTCAAAATTTTCACTGATGGCTATCCAAGATATATTCTTCAGAAAATAAATTCTAAAGTCTTTAAAAAACCAAAAGATATTTTTTATAACATAGATCTTATTCAAAAAAAGTCTATGAACATTGGTATAACATTAGTTGATTCGAAATTTAACAAACCTTATATAGTTATAAATGATACTGAATTTTGGAGATTAATGGATTATGAAGATGGCAGTCAGACTTTCAACAATACTACAGATCCTGAAATAGCTTTGGAATGTGGTAAAGTACTTTCAAATTTTCATATAACTTTTGAAAATACAGATCTTAGTAAGTTTAAATATATATTAAAAGATTTTCATAGTTTACCTTCAAGAATTCGGCAATTTAATAATGCTTGTAAAAAACTTAATAAAGAAAAAATAAAGGACTTTTCAGATCTAATAAATACAATAAATACTTTTTCTGAAAAATTTCAAATTGTTTATAGTTCAAAATTAAATAAGAGACTTTGTCATAATGACTCAAAACTAAATAATATCTTGTTTGATAAAAATAAAAAAGGGCTTTATTTAATTGATATAGATACTATTATGCCTGGCTTAATTTTATATGATTTTGGAGATACCGTCAGAACACTTGTTAATCCAACTTCCGAAGAAGAAAGAGATCTTAAAAAAATTAAATTCAATAAAAAAATGTTTGTTTCATTTATCACTGGTTTTAAACCAACATTATTAAATATTGAACAAAATGAAAGAGATCTACTCCCACTTTCTGTAGCGTTAATGCCTTTTATGCATGGTGTGAGAGCTTTAACTGATCATTTAAATGGAAATAAATACTTTAAAGTTAGTTACCCTGATCAGAATCTTGTAAGAGCTAAAAACTTAATTAAATTTGCTCAGATTGCTTTAAATAATGAAAAATACATGAAAAAGATAATCAATTCTTAATTTAAAGAATCTATAATAATTTCATAACGATTACTTAACCAACCATTCATTCCTTCTTTTAGGTTATAAACACTTTTAAATCCTAAAGATTTCATTATCAAAGCAGATTTTCTACTTCTATTTCCAGACTTACAATAAACAACTGTAGTTTTTGATTTATCTAAAACATTAAGGCTATCGATAAAACTAGATTTATAAAAATCTATATTTAAAGAGGCGTCAATATAACCGCTTTTATGTTCTTCTACTGTTCTAACATCAATAAGTTGAACATTATCTACACTATTTAATAGTTTAAATTCATCGGTAGTTATTTCATTAATTATTGGTCCAGAAAAGTCACATGAAAAGAAAATTACAGTAACAAAAAAGAAAGTAATTTTTTTTATCATAATTTATAGAGTTGCTTTTTCACCACTCCAATTCATAAAACCACCCAAAAGGTTATAGGTTTTGTCAAAACCTAATTGATTCATTAAAGAACAAGCTTGAGCACTTCTACCTCCGGCTTTACAGTACAAAAAATATGATTTAGATTTATCTAACTTATTTATTTTATCTATAAATAATTGACCTCCATAGATATCAATATTAATTGCATTTGGGATAATTCCTTCAGCAACTTCGTGTTCAGTTCTAACATCAATTATTATTGAGTTTTCATTTGTTTCACACTGTAATTTCCAATCAGATTGATTTAAATCCATAGTTTTTTAAATTAATATATTATCTTGTAAAGATTAACTCATTTTTTGAAGATAGTTTATCTGAAAAACGATATTTATCAGAAGAAAAATGTTTCAAATCAGAAACAGATTCAACCTTATTATCTATTACATATCTAGCCATAAGGCCTCTTGCTCTTTTAGAATATATAGCTATGGTTTTGTATTCACCATTTTTAAATTGCTTAAAGTTAGCAGTAATCATTGGTGTTTTTAAAACTTTAGTATCGATCGCTTTTATATATTCATTACTGGCTAGATTCAAAAACAATTCACCTTCTTCTAGCTCTTCATTTATTGATTTTGTTAATTGAACTTTCCAATAATCATAGAGGTTTTTATTTTTTCCGAATGATAATTTTGTACCCATTTCCAATCTGTAGGGTTGTACTAAATCCAAAGGTTTTAAAATTCCATAAAGACCAGAAATTATTCTAACAGTATTTTGTAATAAATCAATTTTATTTTTAGGAATTGAATAAGCATCAATTCCTTTGTAAACATCACCGTTAAAAGCATAAATTGCTTGTCTTGAATTAGAAGGGCTAAACGGAAGGCTCCATGACTGGTTTCTTTCATAATTTAGATTACCAAGAGAACTAGAAATACTCATTAATTTAGATAAATCATTTGGTGATTTATTTTTAAGAATATTATTTAACATTTCTGCTTCTTTTAAAAAGCAAGATTGAGTAAATTCCTTTGTAGGCAATTCACTTGTATAGTTTAAAGATTTTGCAGGAGAAATAACTAATTTCATATAATACAATTTTAATTAAAATTACAAACGAAAAATATATTTACAATAAAAAAAATCAAAAATTTACATTTGATGTTTTGAGTAATTTGTCCATTTGTCTATACAAATCTTTATATCATCAGGTATCTCAGACTCAAATTCCATAAATTTATTTGAAGCAGGATGTATAAAGCCTAAACTTTTAGCATGAAGTGCTTGTCTGGGTAATACTTTAAAGCAATTGTCCACAAACTGTTTGTATTTTGTAAATGTAGTTCCTTTAAGAATTAAATTTCCCCCATATCTTTCGTCATTAAATAAAGTATGTCCAATAAATTTTAAATGTACTCTAATTTGGTGTGTTCTACCAGTCTCGAGTGTGCAACTGATTAGTGAAACATAACCAAACCTTTCTAAAACCTTGTAATGAGTTATTGCTGGTTTACCTAAATGGCTGTCTTCTTCGTTGAAAACAATATTTTGTAATCTATTTTTCGGATTTCTACCAATTATTTCATTAATTGTACCCTCATCTTTTTTTGGGTTTCCCCAAACCAATGCAACATATTCTCGTTTACTAGTTTTATTTGCAAATTGTTTTGATAACTTACTCATGGCATTATCATTTTTTGCAACTACTAATAGTCCACTTGTATCTTTATCAATTCTATGAACTAAACCAGGTCTATTAGATGAGTTATTTGGAAGGTTGTCAAAATGATAAATCAATCCATTGATCAAAGTTCCTGTTTGATTTCCGTGTCCAGGATGTACTACCATACCTGCAGGTTTATTGACTACAATTATGTCATCATCTTCAAAAACTATATTTAAATCAATATTTTCAGGTAACAATAAATTTTCAGCTGGCGGATATTCAAAAAAAACTTTAATCTCATCAAGAGGTCTGACTTTATAGTTTGACTTGACAACTTGCCCATTAACTCTAATACTTCCATCCTTTGCTGCAGCCTGAATTTTTGTTCTTGTAGCATTCTCAACAAAATTCATTAAATACTTATCGATCCTTAGAGGCTCCTGACCTGGTTGAACTGAAAAAGAATAATGTTCGTGTAAAGATTCAGAATTTTCCATTTCCTAAAGTTAAATCAATCACAGAATTTTTTAACAACTTATCTCCTTCATTAATCATTTCACCTTTATGACTAATTTCTATAATTTCGTCTTTTCCAATATCATCTACATATTCTATTTCACCAATCACAAAACCTGAAGACTCTAATCTTTGAGTAGCTTGTCGAATCGTAGTTCTGATTATTTTTGGAATAGTAATTTCATTATAACCAGATGGATTAATTGTAAGATATATTTTTCTATTTATCTTAACCTTTGAACCAGGAATTGGTTGATGATCTATAACTGACAAGGGTTTATATGAGGAATTATATCTAGCAGAGTCTAATATGACGAAGCTAAGGTCTAAAGATTTTAAATCCACATCAACTTGATCTAAAGTCTTTCCAATAAGATTTGGGACTTTAACAGACTCACCATGCATAGTTATATAACTTAGAGATATAACACTAATAACAATCAAAACAATTGTTATGCAGATTATATATATAACCTGCTTAAAAAATTTTAAACTGAATAAAAATTTAATTAAGCTCATTATTATTTGTTATTTAGCAAAACTAAGCATTTTTAGAGTTATTTTTTCTTATACAAATAAGATTTACAAATAAATTTATATTTTTAATAAAAAGTGAAAATGAAAAAAAATATTGCGATCATTATGGGAGGTTACTCAAGTGAGTATAAAATTTCCATGGAAAGTGGAAAAGCAGTATTTGATATTTTAGACAAAAAAAAATTTAACTGTTTTAGAGTTGTAATTTTAAAAAACAATTGGTTTTATATTAATTCTAAAAATCAAGAAACAACTATAGACAAAGAATCCTTTACTTTAAAATTAAATAATACATTAATCCAGTTTGATTGTGTATTTAATGCAATACACGGGTCTCCTGGCGAAGATGGTGAAATACAAAGTTATTTTGAAAAATTAAATATCCCAATAACAGGCTGTGATGCTTTTCAGTCAAAGATAACTTATGATAAAATTAAATGTTTAAATTATTTAAAGGAGTTTGATATAAAATCAGCAGATTCAATTAGTTTAAATATTAATGATAAAGTTGATGTTGATAAAATAATTGAAAAAGTAGGGTTACCATGCTTTGTGAAAGCTAGTAGAAGTGGTAGTAGTTACGGAATAAGTAAAGTTTATAAAAGCGAAGAATTTGAAAATGCAATAAAAACAGCATTCAATGAGGATACTAATGTACTAATTGAATCTTCATTAGATGGAATAGAGGTTTCCGTAGGAGTTATTAATTTTCAGGGAAAAACAATTTGTTTACCAATTACTGAAATAGTTAGTGATAATGATTTCTTTGATTATGATGCAAAATATATGGGAAAATCTTCTGAAATTACTCCTGCTAGAATTTCTAATAAAATGAAATCAATTGTAACAAAAGAGTCATTAAAAATATACAGATCTATAGGACTAAAAGGAGTATCAAGGAGTGAGTTTATTATTAAAAATCAAATTCCTTATTTGTTAGAAGTAAATACAGTACCTGGGTTGACTAAAGAAAGTATTCTACCTCAACAGGTCAAATTAGCAGGCATTACTCTTACAGATTTATTTGAGAGTTTGATTGAGGAAGCTTTAATTTAATTTTTATAATTTTGAAATATGAAAAGAGCTGTATTTCCTGGATCATTTGACCCTCTAACTTTAGGTCATTGTGACATAATTGATCGTAGTATTAATTTGTTTGATGAAATTATAGTAGCTATTGGCATAAACTCATCTAAAAAAAGTATGTTTAGTTTAAAGGAAAGAAAAAAATTCATTTCAACACATTATATAAATGAATCTAAAATAAAAGTAATGGAATATGAAGGATTAACAGTTGATTTTTGCAAAAAAGTTAATGCAGATTTTATTCTCAGGGGTTTGAGAAACCCTGCAGATTTTGAATTTGAAAAAGCCATTGCACAAACCAATCATAAACTTACAGAAATAGACACAGTATTTTTCCTTACGACAGCTAAAAACTCTTACATATCTTCTTCAATTGTAAGGGAAGTAATTGTAAATAATGGAGATTACACAAAATTAGTTCCAGCTTGTGTGAGAAAAGATTACTTTTAAAAAAGCAATCTTATGTTTGGATAAGAGTTTGTTTTAACCTTTTCCAAATCACTCTTTTTAATCCACGTTACATCTGTAATTCCTTCATCTAGTTGTGGAAAAAGTTTTCCTTCATAATTACTAAACATATCAAACCAGTATGTTACTTTTAATTTATACTCGCCATTTCTACGAAATATGTGATAAGTAATATCTAATGGTTTACTAATTGAAACTTCTTTAATTCCTGTCTCCTCCCTGACTTCTCTTAAAGCAGTTTGAGGTAATTGTTCATTTTTTTCAGCCTTACCCTTAGGAAGATCCCATTTCTCATTTCTGAATATAAAAAGTACTTCAGATTTTGAATTAGTAACTTTACCTCCAGCAGCAATTACAGTTGGTATTAATTTAAAAAAATACTTTAACAACTTATCCTTGTTTTTGTGATACAGATGCACCGAATTTGTGTTTTTTTTATTTAGATATTTAATTATTTTTTTGAGTTTAACATCTTTGATTGGAAACAATATTAAATCTTTCCTTTCATCAATAATATCAGTTAATACAATAATTTTTTTTTTATAAAATACTTGATACATTTATATTTGTTTGTAATACAAACATATTAATTTTTGATTAGTTTTGTACACATGAATCAAATTGATAATACTGAATTAAAAATAGCTAAAATTTTATTGCAAATAAATGCGATCAAATTAAGTCCTAAAAATCCATTTAAATGGGCTTCTGGTTGGAATTCTCCAATTTATTGCGATAACAGAACCGTTTTATCCTATCCAAATGTGAGGGATGAAATCAAGAAGGAATTATCTAGTCTTTTAATTAAAAAATTTGGCAAACCTGATGTAATTGCTGGTGTTGCAACAGGTGCTATTGGTATTGGAATGTTAGTAGCTAATTTTTTAAATTTACCTTTCATATATGTTAGGCCAGAGGCAAAAAAACATGGTAGAAAGAATCAGATTGAAGGAAAAATAGAACAAAATCAAAAAGTTGTTGTAATTGAAGATTTAATAAGTACAGGTAAAAGTAGCATAAATGCAGTCAGAGCATTACGGGATCAAAATATAGAAGTTACAGGCATGGTAGCTATTTTCACTTATGGATTTGACACCTCTACTGAAAATTTTAAAAATGAAAATCTAAGATTGGAAACTTTAAGTAATTATAAAACTTTAATTGAATGTGCACTAAAAAACAATTATATTAATTCTGAAGAGCTTGAACAACTTATAACTTGGAATTCTAATCCATCTAAATGGTAGAAAAATTAAATTAATTGACTAGAGAAATCTCTTTAATTCCGAAATCCTTTTCTAAATCATTTTCCAAGATTATTTTCAACCTACCATCTTCCTTAACTCCTCTAATGTATCCAGAAACTAGATTTGAGTCTGCAAGTTTAAACATGGACACTTTATTAAGTCTATACAGATTAGCCTCATAAAGTTTTTGTAGTTCAAAAAGATTTTTTTCATTCAAAAAATTAAAATAAAATTTAATATCATTTACAATTTCAAAAAGTATTTCGTCAGTATTATAATGTTTACCGCTAATTTGTTTTATGGATGAAGCGTTAGGTAAGTTATTGAACTCCGTTTGATTAACATTCAATCCAATTCCAATAATAATATTTTGTATCGAATTATTTTTAACAATATTTTCAATTAATACTCCACACATTTTTAATCTTCCTGACATTATGTCGTTAGGCCATTTGACAGAAAGCTGAGGAATATTAAATTTATTTAATGATTTTTTTATAGCTAAACAAACAACCATGTTTATTGAAAACTGATTACTTAATTTAATTGTTGAATTATTAAGATATATGCTGCACATCAGGTTTTTAGAGGGTTCAGATTTCCACTCCCCCCCCATTTGTCCTTTTCCTTTATGTTGAAACTCTGCTGTAACTATTGTATAATTTTCTAAAGTTTTTTTTAATAATAAATTCTTTAAATAATCATTTGTTGAATCAATGGCACTAAGTTTGATTATATTCATATAATTAAAGTAAAAAAAATAATAACTTTGCACAAATATAAATCGATTAGTGGTTAAGAAAAAAAATAGTGATGATTCCTTAATTTACAGTATAATTGAGGCAATAGAAAACATTAAAGGCAAAGACATAAATATATTAGATCTTCGTGAGCTAGAAAATACTGTTTGTGACTACTTTATTATTTGTGAAGGAAATTCAAACACACAGGTAAATGCGATTGTTGCTTCAATTCAAAAGCACGTTAGTAAGGAGCTTAAAGATAAACCTTGGAATATTGAAGGAAATGATAATGGAGAATGGGTTTTAATGGATTACATTAATGTAGTTGTCCATGTTTTTCAAAAGCAAAAAAGGGAGTATTATGATATAGAAAGCCTTTGGGGAGATGCTAAATTAACAAAAGTCAAATCAAAAGATTAAAAAACAATAAATGATCAACAAAAAAAATAACAAAAAAACCCCTAAAATTAATCCATTTTGGTATTATGGTGGAGTAATATTTTTATTCATATTATTCCAATCATTTTCTGGAGGACTAGCTTCGAATGAAGTCAATCAGATTTCACCATCAAAGTTTTTTGAATATGTATCTCAAGGAGATGTAGAAAAAATTGATATTGTAAATAAAAGAGAAGTTAAAGTATATTTATCCGAAGAAGCTTCAACCCAAGATATTCACAAAGGAACAGTAAGTCCTTATTTTTCCTTATCAGGCCGTTCTGCAAATTACAGATTTGAGTTTGGAGATCTTCAAAACTTTGAAAACAATCTTAAGAAAAAAGAAGATGAAAACAATTTAAGTATTGATATTAATTACGTCACTGAACAAAATATTTGGGGAGATTTACTACTATCTATGCTTCCATTTGTAATAATAATTGGTATTTGGATTTTTATCATGCGAAAAATGTCATCCGGTGGATCTGGAGGAGGCGGACAAATCTTTAGTATTGGAAAATCAAAAGCTAAACTTTTCGATGAAAAAACTGATGTAAAAACTTCTTTTAAAGATGTTGCAGGTCTTGAAGGTGCCAAAGAAGAAGTACAAGAAATTGTTGATTTTTTAAAGAACCCGTCTAAATACACATCTCTTGGTGGCAAGATTCCAAAAGGTGCTTTATTAGTTGGTGCTCCGGGAACTGGAAAAACATTACTAGCAAAAGCAGTTGCTGGAGAGGCTAAAGTTCCTTTTTTCTCTCTATCTGGTTCAGATTTTGTTGAAATGTTTGTAGGTGTTGGTGCTTCTAGAGTGCGTGATTTATTTAAACAAGCAGCTCAAAAATCTCCATCAATTATTTTTATTGATGAGATTGATGCAATTGGTAGAGCTCGTGGAAAAAACAACATGACTGGTGGTAATGATGAGCGTGAAAACACGTTAAATCAATTATTAACAGAAATGGATGGTTTTGGTACGGATACTAATGTAATTGTAATTGCTGCAACCAACAGAGCAGACGTTTTAGATAGCGCTTTAATGCGTGCAGGACGTTTTGATCGTCAAATTTACGTTGATTTACCAAACATAAACGAAAGAAAAGAAATTTTTGAAGTTCATATTAAGCCATTAAAATTAGCTGATGATGTTAATGTTGAGTTTTTGGCTCAACAAACGCCAGGTTTTTCTGGTGCAGATATTGCAAATATGTGTAATGAATCTGCATTAATTGCAGCAAGAACAGGGAAAAAAGCTATTCATCATCAAGATTTTTTAGATGCTGTTGATAGAATTGTTGGTGGTTTAGAAAAGAAAAATAAAGTAATTACACCAAAGGAAAAGAAAGTTATTGCTTTTCATGAAGCTGGCCATGCAACTGTAAGTTGGATGTTAGAACATGCTGCACCTTTAGTAAAAGTTACTATTGTGCCAAGAGGTCAATCTTTAGGAGCTGCTTGGTATTTGCCAGCAGAAAGAATGATTGTTCAAACTGAACAAATGTTAGATGAAATGTGTGCTACTATGGGAGGTAGAGCTGCAGAAAAAATCATTTTTAATAAAATTTCAACAGGTGCTTTAAGCGATTTAGAAAAAGTTACAAAGCAGGCTAGAGCCATGGTTACTGTCTATGGTTTAAATGAAGAGATTGGGAATGTTACTTATTATGATTCTTCAGGGAATGATTCATTTGTAAAGCCTTACAGTGAAGAAACTGGTAAAAAAATTGATAAAGAAATTTCTATTATAATAGAAACTCAATATCAAAGAGCTATCGAGTTGTTAAATAACAATAAAGAAAAACTTACTGTACTTGCAGATTTATTATTAGAAAAAGAAGTTATCTTTAAAGATGATCTACAAAAAATATTCGGAAAAAGACCTTTTGACGAAGAAGTTGTAGAAGAAAAAGTAATTGATACAAAAGAAGAAATAGTAGAAGAAGATACTCCAAAAGAGTAATTAAAATCTTTAGTTTAGGAATGAATTTTTTTAAAAAACTTTTTAACCTTTCTTCGAATGAAGAAAGGGAGATAAAAAAACAAGAAGTAAAATTATCTCTTGATGATTTGTTTGTTCATAATTTTTTAGAAAAAGGCGGTAAATTTTTATACTGCACTCAAAAAGAGGAAATTGCTGTTAACTTAAAGAAAATTTTATCAGAAAATAAGTGGGGTAAAATACATGTTTTAGACAAGAATTTAATTTCTTTTTTGAAAAATAAAGATGTAAAAGTTCTTAATAATTATCAGAGTGACACCCCAATATTTACTTCTTGTGAGCATTTAATTTCTGATAATGGAGATATTTTATTTTCTTCAAAACAATTATCTAGTACAAAATTAATAGAATACCCAGAAAACTTTATTGTTTTTGCTAAAACAAGTCAGCTTGTAAAAGGCACAGGACAAGGTTTGACAGGTATTAAAGTTAATTCTTCTGGAGTTTTACCGACAAATATATCTGCAATAAAATCATACGATTTATCAAATAATAACGATAATTTTTTAAACTATGGCAACAGTAATTCAAAAAACTTATATTTGCTGCTTTTAGAAGATTTATAAATATGCGCAACCTTTTAAGAAGGAGTTTTTCAGGAATCATTTATGTCTTAGTTTTTATAAGTTCTATCTTATTTTCAAAGGAGTCTTATTTAGGACTTATTACCTTATTTGGGTTTTTATGTATTTGGGAGTTCTCTAAAATAATTAAGCTTAAAGGCTTTGTTTCCTATCTTTTATTTGCACTTGTTTTATTTTTAAGTTACAAAAGACAAGATAGTATCGCAGTCATTGGTATTTTATCAATCACTATTATTTCCTCATTATTTTTAATAAGATTACTTGTTGCTAAAAAAGAAATATCTTTTAGTGATGAAAGAAATAAACTAGGGTTAATGTTAAGATACTTAATCTTTTCAATGACCTTCTTAGCATT
The DNA here is from genome assembly GCA_905480405.1 of uncultured Polaribacter sp. Taxonomy (GTDB): domain Bacteria; phylum Bacteroidota; class Bacteroidia; order Flavobacteriales; family Flavobacteriaceae; genus Polaribacter. Next base: position 11,417 of record CAJQQH010000013.1, read on the forward strand.
ATTACCATTTTATGAGGACGATTATAATCCAGAATTAATTATTGGAATTTTAATTCTTATATGGGTAAATGATAGTTTTGCTTTATTAGTTGGTAAAAATTTCGGAAAAAGAAAGTTATTTGTTTCTGTTTCTCCAAGAAAAACACAAGAAGGTTTTTTAGGGGGATTAGTTTTCGCGCTTTTAGCAGCCTATTTAATAAGTAATTACTACACAGTATTATCCACATTAAATTGGGTAATCATTGCTTCAATAGTATCTATTATAGGTACTCTAGGTGATTTAGTAGAATCGAAATACAAAAGATTTGCAAACATAAAGGACAGTGGAAATTTAATGCCTGGACATGGAGGTATTTTTGATAGATTAGATAGTTTGTTGTTTGCTGCTCCATTTGTATATTTGTACATTAACTATATAATATAACTATGATTCGTTTTCATAAAGAAGGATATAAAATTATTGTAATTACTTTTATTATTGCAATTTCAGGAATTTTATTAGCTGATAACTTTGTTGATATTTATTGGTTACAAAAAGCCATACAGATTGTAATTTTAGCTTTTGTAGTTATTGTCCTTCAATTTTTTAGAAACCCAGCAAGAAACACTATTATTAGTGAAAATCACATAATAGCACCTGTAGATGGTAAAGTTGTGGTGATTGAAGAAGTAGAAGAGCCAGAATATTTTAAAGATAAAAGATTGCAAGTGTCTATTTTTATGTCGCCAATAAATGTGCATGTTACTAGATATGCGATGAGTGGAATTATAAAATACAGTAAATATCATCCAGGTAAATATTTAGTTGCTTGGCACCCTAAAGCATCAACAGAAAATGAAAGAACAACTGTTGTTATAGAAAATTCTTTATTCGGAGAAGTTTTATACAGACAAATTGCTGGAGCTTTGGCAAAAAGAATCGTAAATTATGCCAAAGAAAACGAAGAAGTTATTCAGGGTACAGATGCAGGTTTTATAAAATTTGGTTCTAGAGTAGATTTGTATCTTCCTTTAGGAACAAAAATTAATGTTAAAATAGGAGATAAAGTAAAAGGTGGAGTCCAAGTCATTGCAGAAAAATAATTTTGGAGAGTCAGATTTAGATAAAAAATTTCTTGAAGCTTTCAAGAAAATATCTAGACTAAAAAAAGCAGTTGCCCCTGACATTATGCTAAAATTTTACGCGTATTATAAACAAGCAAACTTTGGTAATAACTTCTCTTTTAATAGTGGTTTGGATGTAAGAAGTGCTTTTAAATTTAATGCTTGGATGCAATTAAATGGCATGACAGCAGAAGAAGCAAAAAGAGAATACATAGCATTGGCTAATAAATTTTAATTAATAAAAATAAGGATCATGAAAAGAGTATTTTTTATTTCGTTTTTAGTGATGGCAACAGCTTTTAATTTTTCTGCATGTAAATCAGAAGCTAAAAAAGACCAAGTTACAGCAGTTTCGAATAAAAGTTCTGCAGCTTTTTCAGTAAAAGATGCAAAGAACGAAATTAATTTTACAGCTTATAAAACTTCAGACAAAGTTGCAGTTGGTGGTCAATTTAAAAAGGTTGATGTTACTGCAGGTGGTGAAGGAAGTTCAGTAAAAGAAGCAATTAATAACACAGAATTCTCTATTCCAGTAAGTAGTATTTTTACAAAGGATTCAAGTAGAGATTTTAAAATTAGAAAATTCTTTTTTGGTATAATGGATAATACAAAATTACTTTCGGGTAAATTAATGTTAACTGATGATACAAATGGAACTGCAGAAATTAAAATGAATGGAGTTACAAAAAGTGTAGTATTTACTTATACAATTACTGGTAATGTTTTTAATATGAAAGCAACAATGGATGTAAATAATTGGGATGCTTCAGCAGCGTTAGCTTCTTTAAATAAAGCTTGTGAAGTTTTACATAAAGGAGCAGATGGAGTTTCTAAAACCTGGAATGATGTAGCTTTAGATATTACAACAACATTCTAGTAAAGAGTTTATTTGCCTAGCGCAAAAAAAAATATATCAAAAAAGGTAACAATTTTAATTTGTTGCCTTTTTTTTATTCCTTAATTGTATAACTTGAGCAGCAATACTAATTGCAATTTCTTCAGGGGATTCACTTTTTATGTTTAAACCAATTGGTGCATAAACACTATTTAATTCTTCTTGTGTAAAGTTTTCTTTTAATAATACTTCCCACATCGTTTGTAATTTTGCTTTACTACCTAAAACACCTAAAAAAGCACTCTTATCCTTAATTAACTTACTCAATAGCAATTTATCATCAGTATAAGTGTTTGTCATGATAGCAATATAATTATTCTTACTTTCTGTAATATAATTGTTGATTAAATGATAGTTAATAATCATTTTTTCGTGAGCAAAATTATTGTTCTCTAAAGTGTTTAGGTTTTCTCTGTTATCAAAAACAATAACATAAAAACCGAGTTTAATGAAAATTTCTGAAACTGCTAAGCCTACATGTCCACCTCCAATAATATAAAGAGTTTCTTTATAATTAATTTGTTCATTAAAAAACCAATCTGTATTAGATTCTATCTTATATTCAAACTTGTCATTGATTAATTTATTTGTAAAAGAGAAGGAAGTAGGAGAGAAGTGAATGGAACCTGTTTTATTATTTTTAAGCGAAGAAATAATTTCTTTAATAACAGGAACATCTTTTTTATTTAATGGATGAAAAACAATAGTTTGTTTACCAGAACAAATCATACCAGAACCATCTTTTATTTTTCCTCTATGTATCTGTTTCTTTAAAAATATTGGGTTTTTTTCTTTTGACAAAAGTGTTTTTACCTCTTCAACTAAAGAAAATTCCATAATACCACCACCAACAGAACCAAAGATAAACCCATCTTCTGCAACTAACATTTTAAAGCCTTTTCTTCCTGGTGAACTACCAGAATTTTCTATAACAGTTAGCAAATAAACCTTTTGGTTTTCTTGTAACTTCGTTAAAATATGTTGCCAAATCTTCATTTAAAAATAATTTCACTTAATGCATAATATATTGCCATAATTGCAGAGAAAATAGCACTCGCTAAAAAACGCCAATCAATTTTCATTTTATTTTGAATGATATAATTTGCTATAATAGAAATAGGGATATTAACTAAAAACGATAAAAATGCTATCTCTAACAAATGACTATTGATATCATTATAATTACCAGAAAATAGCTTGATAAAAGCTAAATGTCTAAAAATCCATAGTGGATTAAAGTAAAGAATAGCCAAACTTGTTTTAAATAACGTTTTTTTTATTCCTGAAAGTTGAGCTGTTTTTTTATCAATCCAAGTAAAATAATTTGGGATTTCAAAAGCATAAATTGTTGCACCAATTAATATTATTCCTAACAATCTATAAATAGAAAATTCGTCTAATAAAAGTGCTGCAATAGTATCTCCTGAACTATAAATTATAGCGCCTTTTAGAATGTTTTGTTTGGTAAATTTCAATTTATGAGAACTCAATTTTTAAAGTTAAATGCCAATTATTGGTTTTCATATAAACCTATCAATACTTTTTCAGGTGTAAAAGGAGCATCGAATTTTAATTTATAATTTGGGTTGAATTCTTTAACTGCTTGTTGAATAGCAAAATAAACACCAATTCCATACATTAAAGGAGGTTCTCCAACTGCTTTCGATTTTTTGATAGCCAAATCATGTCCATCAGTTTCTAACGGAATCGTTTCAATCGTTTTTGGCACTGAAAATATATCAGGAACTTTATAGGTAGATAATGCGTTTGATAATAACTTACCATCAGAATTATAAGAAATTTCCTCTAAAGTCATCCAGCCAATTCCTTGTGCTAAAGCACCTTCTACTTGACCAATATCAATTCCAATATTCATTGATTTCCCAAAATCATGAACAATTTTTACGCTATCAATTTCATAAGTTCCACGTAAACAATCTAAAGTAACAGTTGTAATAGCTGTTCCATACACATGATATGCAAAAGGATGCCCTTTTTCTTTACTCTTATCAAAATGAATTATTGGTGTTGCATAATGTGCATTTTCAGACAAAGCAACTCTTTCCAACATTGCTTGAGCAATTAAAGATTCCCAAGAAATAGTTGACTTTTTTTCACTAACAAAAATAAAATCATCTTTATAAGTGATTTTATTCCTATCTGAAGAAACCATTTTTGATGCAACATTTGTTAATCTTTCAATTAAAGAATTACATGCCATTTCTACAGCTTTTCCGTTTAAATCGGCTGTAGAACTTGCAGCAGAAGGTGATGTATTTGCAACACGAGTTGTATTTGTAGTTTCTAGTTTTACTTTATCTGCTGAAATTCCTAAAATATCTTGAGCAACTTGCAGCATTTTAGTGTTTACACTTTGCCCCATTTCTACAGCTCCAGTAGAAACACCAACACTTCCATCTTGATAAATATGAATTAACGCTCTTGCATGATTCATAGGTGTGTTTGTGAAGGAAATTCCGAATGCAATTGGCATTAATGAAATCCCTTTTTTATACAGTTTATTTTTCTTGTTGAAAGATTTGACTTTTTTTTCTAGTTTTTCAAACTCAAATTTTTCTTTCGCAGAAAACCATGCTTTTTTAGCTTGAACTTCAGTTGCTATTTGTCCGTAAGGAAATTGATCATTTTCATCTAATAAATTTGCTTCTTGAATTTTACTTTTATCAACTCCAATTTTATTTGCAGCAACAGCAATAGCACTTTCAATTACAAACATTCCTTGTGGACCACCAAAACCTCTAAAAGCTGTATTTGGAGGTAAATTAGTTTTGCAACTATAGACTGTCGTTTTTACATTCTTGATAAAATAACTATTGGTTGCATGAAACAAAGTTCGTTCTGCAATTGCTGGTGATAAATCTGCAGCTGCTCCAGAATTTTGCAAAAACTCAGCTTCAAAAGCTTCAATTCTTAATTCTTTAGATAATCCAATTTTAAATGATGATGAATAAGGATGACGTTTTCCTGTCATTCTTAAATCGTCATGACGATTTAGCATATATTTTACAGGCTTATTTAAATGTTGCACAGCAACTGCTGCCATACAAGCCCAAGGAGTTGCTTGGTCTTCTTTACCACCAAAACCACCTCCTAAACGAATTACATCAACTTCAATTTTATGCATAGGTATACCTAATACTTTAGCTGCTGTTTTCTGCACTTGAGTTGGTCCCTGTGTGGACGAAGTTATTTTAATAGAACCATTTTCTTGAGGAACAACATAACAACCTTGTGTTTCTAAATACAAATGTTCCTGTCCGTTAGAAAATGTTTCTCCTTCAAAAACATATTTGCAATTTTTGAATGAATCATTGGTGTTTCCTAAGTTAAAAGAACGAGGAGCGTTTATAAAACTTCCTTTTTCTTTGGCTTCTTTTGCTGTTGTAATTATAGGTAATTCTTCAATGTCTATTTTAATTAATGCTTTTGCTTTTTTAGCAATGACTTCTGTTTCTGCCACAATAAAAGCGATCGGTTGCCCCCAAAAATGCACTTCATCTACTGCCCATAAAGGTTCATCAGGTATAATACCACCAATTTGATTTTCACCTAAAACATCTTTATAAGTAAATATTCTTTCAACACCTTCAAGTGCTTCTGCTTTCGAATAATCTATAGAAATTATTTTTCCATGTGCTTTTGGTGAATCGAAACACAATCCAAATAAAGCGTCTTGCCTAATCATTAAATCATCAACAAAAAGAGATTCGCCACGAACGTGTGTAAAACTGTCTATATTTTTCATAGCGTTATCATTTTATTAAGTTCTACATCATTTGGAAACAATTTTAAAAAGTGGGCAAAAAACAATTGTCTTGCTAATAATCTCTTATAATCAGACGTTCCACGAACATCGCTAATGGGAGAGATTTCTTTTTGCATTACTTTTTCAGCTAAATGGATTGTCTCTGAGACAATCATTTCACCTTTTAAAAATTTGTTTGTTTTAAATAAATATTTAGGTACTGCTGCAACTCCACCAATAGAAATATGAGCTTCAGAAATAACACTATCTTTTAATACTATTTTTGCAGCAGAATTAACACTAGCAATATCTAAATGTGTTCGTTTACTAACTTTTTCGAAGTTAAAAAACCCTTTTTCCTTCAATTTAGAAAATGAAATTGATTTTAAAATTTCTCCTTCTAGTAAATCATATTTTTTATAATCTTTATGAAATTCATGAAACAAAATGGTTCTTTCTTTTCCGTTTTTATGTTGAATATTTAATTTACAATTTAATGCTAAAAAGAAAATAGACATATCTCCAATGGGTGAAGCATTTACAAAATTACCACCTAAAGTTCCCATATTTCTAATTTGCTCAGAAGAAATTAGTTTTATAAATGACTTTAAATCAGGTATATTGTTTCTTAAATCCTCATTTTCTAAAAGTTCTGTAACTGATGTGTTTACTCCAATTGTAAAAATATCATTATGTAAACTTATTCCTTTTAAAGAATTGTTATCAGCAATTAAATATACTTTTTCTTCTGATAATGTATCAGCATGTCTTACATACAAATCTGTTCCATTTGCAACAATGGTTCCTTCAGAATTTAATTTTTCAATTTTTAAACCTTTTAATTTATTTGGAATTTTATCGAAATAATCAGGAATAAAACCTTCTTTTATCAACCATTTAACTTGGTCATTTCTATCTTTTTTCTTTATTTTTTTTTCAATTTCAAAACCAGCTTTTTCAATTGATTTATAACCTGTACATCTACATATATTCCCACTAATTGCATCATTGCAAGAATTTAAAATTTTATTATTTTCAAGAGCGTAACCAGTCATAGAAACTACAAACCCTGGAGTGCAAAAACCACATTGAGTTGCAAAGTTATTTGTCATGGCATTTTGTACAGTATTCAATTCTTTAGGTAAGTTTATACCTTCAACAGTAACAATGTGTTTGCCATTAGCATTTCCCAAAGGAGAGATACAAGACGTAATACTTTGGTAGTTTATATTGTCATCATCAAGGGTGCCTACTAAAACAGTACAAGCACCACAATCTCCTTCTCTACATCCAATTTTTGTTCCTTTTAATTGTTGGTGTTCTCTAATAAAATCCAGCAATGTAATTCCTGAATTTATAGCCGTTTTTATAATTTTATTATTGAGTATAAATTGTATCATATGCAAATAGCAAGATACAAAAATGAATGGAGTTTAAAAATAGCATTTTTTAAACTATTCTTGAAAGTTTATAAATTACCCAATGCTTTTTTAAGTGTTTCAAATTGAAATAAGTAACTACTTTTTTTAATTTTTTTTGATGAGATTCTACTTCCTTCTAAAAGGATAATAGCCATTTCACCAAACATCAATTTTAGCATAAAACTAGGTACATTAATACCAATAAAAGGCCTTTTTATACTTGTTGCTAAAGCTTTAGAAAAAGTTTTACTTGTGTGATGTTCTGTAGCAACAGCGTTATAAATTCCTTTTAAATTTTCTTCAATTGAATTAATATAAATTCCACATAAATCATCAATATGAATCCAAGGCATATATTGTTTTCCAGTACCTAAAGGTGAAATGATAGGAGTTTTCATCTTTTCTAAAGCACCACCGTTTTTAGATAATACAATTCCTGTTCTTAAAATAGTTACAGGTATTTTTAAAGTTTCAAATTGGTAAGCAGCATATTCCCATTTTTGGCAAACTTCACCTAAAAAATCGTTACCAACATTGTCATCTTCTTTGTAAATTTTATCAGAAGTAGTAGCTCCATAATAACCAATTCCAGAAGCAGAAATAAAACCTTTTAAAGGAATTTCTAATTCATTTACTTTATCAAAAAGTAAGTTTGCAGTTTCAACTCTACTATCAATAATTATTTTTTTTCTTTTGTCTGTCCATTTTTCATCAGCAATTCCTGCTCCAGCTAAATGAATGATGTACTCTAAATTAGAAAAAACTTTTTCATCGATAGTTTTTGAAGAGATATCCCACTTATACTCATTTTTAGTTGAAGGATTTCTGCTTAAAATTACAACTTCATGTCTTTTTTTAACTAACATTTCTGTAAGTCTAGAACCTACTAAACCTGTACCACCAGTAATTAATATTTTTGCCATACTGTAAATATAATTATTTTTTTGTTTAATGTTTTTTTAATTTAATAAAACAAATCTATATTGAGATATATTAAAGCAATGTTAATCTTTCTTTTGAGAGTTAATAAAGCCGTATTTTTATGCTAATGAAAAATAATATTAAAAGAAAAGGATTTGTTTTTAAGACGTTTGAACCAAAAACTCAATCGCCTTTTGAAAAATTATTTGATATTTTTAAAGAGCTAATTACACATACTTCTGGCGATTTTGATGAAGCCATAGACTGGTTACGTTCTTTGGATGTTGAATATAAATTAACGGACGAAAATTACACCATTGATGATTTTATTGAGGATTTAAAAAAGAAAGGATATATAAGAGAAGAAATAAAAGCAGATGGTAAAAATGGAACTGCAATTACTGCAAAAACAGAGCGTGCAATTCGTCAGCAAGCATTAAATCAAATTTTTGGAAAGATCAAAAAAAGTGGCGCTGGAAATCATAAAAGTAAATCTTCAGGAAATGGAGATGAACAAACAGGAGATTTTAGAGCATATCAATTTGGAGACTCTTTAGACAAAGTTTCTATCACTGAAAGTTTAAAAAATGCTCAGATTAATCATGGAATAGGTAATTTTAATTTAACTGAAAATGATTTAGTTGTAGAAGATACATTGCATAAAAGTCAAATGAGTACAGTTTTAAAGATTGATATAAGTCATTCTATGATATTGTATGGTGAAGATAGAATTACACCTGCCAAAAAAGTAGCAATGGCTTTGGCAGAGTTAATTACAACACGTTACCCAAAAGATACGTTAGATATTATTGTATTTGGTAATGATTCTTGGGCAATAAAAATTAAAGATTTGCCTTATTTACAAGTTGGCCCTTATCATACAAATACTGTTGCTGGTTTGCAATTGGCAATGGATTTGCTGAGAAGAAAAAGAAATACCAACAAACAAATTTTTATGATTACAGATGGAAAACCAAGTTGTTTGCGTTTACCTAATGGACAATATTATAAAAATAGTAATGGTTTGGATAAATATATTGTAAACAAATGTTATGCAATGGCACAACAAGCTAGAAAATTACACATACCAATTACCACTTTTATGATTGCTCAAGATTCATATTTAATGCAATTTGTAAGAGCATTTACAAAAGCTAATCAAGGAAAAGCATTTTATACTGGCTTAAAAGGTTTAGGTGAGATGATTTTTGAAGATTATGAAACGAATAGAAAAAAAAGAATTAAAGGATAAAAATAAGTAACAAAGTTGCAAAGTAAAAAAATTGCAGAGTTTGTTTTCAGATAAAAACATATATGACAATAAGTACCATAAAAACATTAGGAGATTTAAAAAAATCAGGATATAAATCGAAATCCATAAAAGATGAATTAAGAGAAAATCTCATTAGTAAAATAATGAATAAAGAATCTGCTTTTACAGGAGTTCATGGATATGAAAATACGGTTATTCCAGAATTAGAAAGAGCAATTTTAAGCAAACACAACATAAATTTACTAGGGTTAAGAGGACAAGCAAAAACACGTTTAGCAAGATTAATGTTGAATTTGTTAGATGAATATATTCCTGTTGTGGATGGTTCAGAAATTAATGATGATCCATTAAGTCCTATCTCTAGATTTTCTATTGAAACAATCAAAGAAAAAGGTGATAAAACACCAATTTATTGGTTGCATAGAAGCGAACGTTTTGCAGAGAAATTAGCAACACCAGATGTAACAGTTGCAGATATTATTGGCGATGTAGATCCAATAAAAGCTGCAAATTTAAAACTGAGTTATGCAGATGATAGAGTTATCCATTATGGAATGATTCCAAGAGCAAACAGATGTATTTTTGTGATTAACGAATTACCAGATTTACAAGCGAGAATTCAAGTAGCGTTGTTTAATATTTTGCAAGAAGGTGATATTCAAATACGTGGTTTTAAATTACGTTTACCTTTAGATATGCAATTTTTATTTACTGCAAACCCTGAAGATTATACAAATAGAGGAAGTATTGTAACACCTTTAAAAGATAGAATTGGTTCGCAAATTTTAACACATTACCCTCAAGATATAGAAACTGCAAAGATAATCACACAACAAGAAGCTAAACAAGATGCAAGGCAAACTGAAACTATTTTTGTGCCAGAATTAGCTAAAGACTTGCTAGAGCAAATTGTTTTTGAAGCCAGAGATAGTGAATATATTGATGTAAAAAGTGGTGTAAGTGCACGTTTAAGCATTACTGCTTTTGAGAACTTGTTAAGTACAGCTGAAAGAAGATTGTTAATTTCTGGTGACAAAAAAACAACAGTAAGATTAAGTGATTTTGATGGGATTATACCTGCAATAACAGGTAAAGTAGAATTGGTATATGAAGGAGAAGAAGAAGGAGCAGCAGTCGTTGCAGAAAATTTAATTGGTAAAGCAGTAAAAAGTTTATTTACTGTTTATTTTCCAGAAATTAAAAAACTAGAGAAGCAAACAGCAGAAACACCTTATGATGATATTATCTCTTGGTTTTTTAATTCTGATGAAGATTTTGAGATTTTAAACGATTTTAATGATGAAAAATACAAATCGTTAATAAATAAAATTACACCATTAGATAAATTGATTAGTGAATATCAACCAAACACAAAAAAGGAAGAAATGTATTTTGTAAAGGAATTTATTCTTTGGGCATTAGTTGAGCATAAAAAATTAAGTAAATATAAATTTGAAGATGGAACGCAATTTAAAGATCCTTATGGTAATTTTATGAGTGGATTGTAATCAACTACCAAGTATTTCTTGACTTTACATTATCATTACAAAGCCGAATTATTTCTTTAATTCGGCTTTTTCTTGTAGTTTCTCTTTTTGCTTGATTTACCCAATATAAATAGCTTTTTCTGTAGCTAGGAGCAAAGCTTTTATAATTGTCAAAAGCTGCTTTGTTTTTATCGAACTCAACTTGTAAATCTTCTGGAATAATTCCTTTTTCAACTTCGTCTAAAGCAGTCCAAGAACCATTTTTTTTACCTAGATTAATAATTTCTAAGCCACTTTTGTGCATTAATTTATCTGCTGTTAATTCTTTAATATATTTTTTATTTAATGCACTCCAAACACTTTTAGCATTTCTATGACAAAAATATTGTCTGCGTTTACCATTTCCAAGGCTTTTTACTGTAGAATCTATCCAACCATAACACAAAGCAACCTTTACTGCTTCTTCCCATCTCATAGACTTTTCTTGGTTTTCTACTTTGTAAAATATCAGGTAAACACCATCTGATTTATCATGATTCTCAGTAAGCCAAATTCGCCATTCTTTATCATCTTTAAAATAGAGTTCTTGTTTTGCTATCATTTTATAAAAGTAATAATTATAAATAAAATTAGCACCTTAAATTAATAAGATGCCAATTTCTTGATCAACCAAAATCAAATTATTATGCTTTAAAAGTTTATAGCAATTAAGTTTAAACTTGTGTTTAATGTTTTTTCTATCTCTGTCTTTAATTTCTTGTTAATATAAGGGTATATTGAGTTTCCTATCTGTATTTTTAAATTTTCAGTTATTGAAAAGCCAACAATTAAAAGGTTTTTTTCTGATACGTAACTTTTATATAAATCAAGATTTTTATCACCATAAACCTCTGTTTCATTAATTAATTTTTTTTCAACTAATAATTTTGTAACAACATTTTTTATAAAATCATCTTTATTTATTGTAGAAAGTGATTTTAAAGAAGATTCTTCTTTATTTTTTGAAGCTTCACTTTCTTGAATCTTAAATTCTTTAAAACCATTTTTATAGATTGAGAATTTACCTTCAGAGTTATTTATAGGTTTTAATATATCGAATGCATTACTTTCTTCTAATAAATTGAATTCAGGAATAAATGCTTTGTTATTATTTTCTTCAATCTTAGTCTTAAAGATTGAATTACTATAATTGTCTCTAACTTTATCAGTCTGAGAAAATGATAGATTAACTATTAGAATACAGGCAATTAATATTGAGTTTTTCATAATCTAGTTATTTAACACTCAAATTTAATAGTATTACTTTTAATAAAGAGACAAAAACTATTGCAATAACTTATTTGAGCATAATTATATTTTATAACTATATGCAAATAAGATAGATGTTGGGTTTTTAAAAATGAAGTAAGTTAAATTTTTAATCATTAAAATACCAAAAAGGGATGCTGATTTCTGTTCGTTTTAAAGTGTCTTTTTTTCTTTTGTAAAGCCTTTTCAACTTCATAACATGCTTACCTTCAGTAAGGTTTTTAATATTAACATAAGTCTCAAAACCAACTTGATCTTTTTTGTTTTTAGAGATTAAAAAATCGGAATCTAATTTTAAAGTATCTATATATACTTGATGTGTTTTATTAAATACTTCTAAATATTTCTTGGTTAAACTATCTCTGTTTTTTAAATAACTAGTAGAACTAAACATAACAATATCAGTTTTAAAACCTCTTTTGTCTTCTTTTGGTTTTAGTGTTGGATGATAATTATAAATCTGATTTTCTACATTTTCTGAAAATGTTCTAAAAATTTTTAAATAAGAATCTGTTATTACTTTAGATTGTATAGTTGCTGTTTTAGCAAAATCATCATCGTTAATTAATAAGTTTTCGTAATTTTTTGAGTTTAAACTTGTGTTAGAAACATACTTTGCAGACTCTAAGTAATTTGTGTTTTGGTTTTTAAAAGATACTAGAACTGCAATAGCAATATAAGAAGGCACTAAAAAAAAACTTAATCTTTTTGTAAACCTATTATCTAAGAAATTATAAACTAAAGGTCTGTACAAAAATGTTAGTGTTACAAAACTGAAAACCCAATAAAAAGGAAAATAGATTTTAGAAAGCCATTTTTTCTTTTTTAAATATCCTTGTGTTATAAAATCAATAAAAATAAAAATAGCTCCTGTAGCTATAAATAACAAGAGAACAACTCCTACAAATGTTCTTAATCCTTCAGGTAAATTATCATTAGATATTATTAAAGTTGCAACACCAACAAAACAAAGTATAATGATAGAAATTGATATAACATAGAAAATAAGTAAGAAAGTAACTGCAAATAAAACACTACAATAGTTTTCTAAAGTTGCAACATATTTATCAAAAGAAACAATACGTTTTTCTAGGTATTTCGTAAATCTAGAATGATAGTTTAGTTTTTCGAAATCTATATCTCCAGAAACATATCTTAAGCCTAAAGCACCAATCCATAAACCTCTTAATACTACATGGATTAAAAGGTTAAATATTAAGATAGAACAAGCTATAAAAGCGATTAGTAATAAGGCAAACGAATAAATTTGTTTGTCATTTTCTGCAACAATCATTGCAGTTCTTATATGAGGTATTGAAGTAATTAAACCAAAAATAGCAAAACCAGAAATTAGTAATTCTAATTGCCAACTCTCTTGTTGTAACTTGTCTAACAATTCTCTAAACTTACCATTTTTATAATCGTTACTCATTTTAGTTTTATTTTGCTTAAAGATACAGACTTTTTAAACACAAAAAAACCACTTCTTTTATGAAGTGGTTTTAAGTTTTTTGAAATAAATTTTATTATTCTTGATCTAAACTTTTGGTTATTTTAAAACCAATTAATAAAGAAGCTCCAGCACATAAAAAGATAGCAGCTGCATAAAAAGTTTCTGAACTTACATAATTGTTTGGTCTATCAGAATAATTACCACTATATCCAAAATTGTAACTTAACATTGAGCCTAATAATATTCCAACTCCAACACCAACAGCTAATAAGCCTAAGTTTAAAATTAAAACTTTCCAAAAAGGAGCTGCATTCCTTTTTTTACTAGACATAAAAATACTTGCGTCTGCACCCTTTTCTATTAATGCCAAACGTTCTTTGTTTCTTGTAGAAAAGTATAAGTAAAAGACTCCGAAAATTACTGCGAAGATGAAAATAAATACGATTTCTGGTCCCATAATTTGATTTTTAAAAATTTAAATGATTAATTTTATTGTGTTTGTAGCTTTGACGATTCAATTTAAATAAAGGTTACAAAAAAATAAAAATAAATTTTTATACATAATTCTGTAACCTATTTTTATAAGAGCCAGTCAAAGTAAAAATGACAACCAACAAAAATCAACTAATTATTAATAAAGTATTAAAAGGAGATGCAAATGCTTTTGCATATCTTGTTGATACATATAAAAATTTGGTTTTTACGTTGGCATTTAAAATGACAAAAAGTAGAGAAGAAGCAGAAGAAGTAAGTCAAGACACATTTATAAAAGCATTCAAAAATTTAAAAAACTTTAAAGGTGATTCTAAATTTAGCACTTGGTTGTATAGAATTGCGTATCATACTTCTTTAGATGCTATTAAAAAGAATAAAAAACATCAAAACTCGTTTGAAATAAATGATGTTACTTTTAATCAAATAAAATCGGTTGAAGATACTTTACAAACTATAGAAAGAAAAGAAAGAGCAAAAATGATAGATGCTTGTTTGCTAGAATTACCAGAAGATGAACGTTCTATAATTTGGTTGTTTTATTATGAAGAATTATCTTTAAAAGAAATAACTGAGGTAACTTCTTTATCTGAAGCGAATATAAAAGTGAAATTGCACAGAGCAAGAAAAAAATTGTTAACGATTGTAAAAGAAAATGTTGAACCAGAAATCATAAATCATTATGGGAGAAAATAAACACATAAAAGAATTAGATGCTTTTGCAAAAAAGTACATTCAAGAAATTGAAATAGAAAGCCCATCAAAAGATTTTACAAGTTCTTTAATGCAAACTCTTTTAGCAGAACAGAAAAGTTCTGTTTTTAAAACAACTCCGCTAATTTCTAAAAAGGTGTGGGTTTTAATTTTTGGGTTGATAATAGCTGCAATATTAATTCCTTTTGGTTCATCAGAAAAAAGTTTGGTAAACTTCCCAAAAATAGATTTTTCGTTTTTTGATAAAATTCAAATGCCAAATTTATTTGATTCTATAGCTCTTTCTAATACTGTTTTATATTCAATATTTTTCTTTGGATTGATGATTCTTGTGCAAATAATTTTCTTAAAAAACCATTTTAATAAACGGTTTGACTAGTGTTTTAAATTGTGTTTTTTATGAAATTTCACAGAATGAAAATAGCATAATACCCCTAAAGAGGCATAAACAAAACCAGGAACACCATATTTTAAACCAACTCGAAATTTTGCTAATAGAAAAGAAATAACTCCAACAATTAAAAAAATAAAAAAGTGTCTTGCAAAAAAAAGAAGTTTAAGATTTTTACCATTTTCTCTATCTTTTTTAAAAACTCTTAAATACATTAAATGCAGTGTTAAAAACATTAAAGAAAAACCAATGCTATACAGTTGAAAAATATTTGAAAACTCATTTATAGAGATTCTTTCACCACCAAAACCTGTTATTAATAAAGAGCGAACAGGAAAAATATAAAATAATATGGTGAACAATAAAATCATATTAAGAGCAATAATCCAATTGTCAATATAATCTGTTCTTCTAAAAAAGTTGTAGTGTACTTTCCAAATTGCCATCATTACAAAAAAACTTACAGCAAAACTTATAAAGTTTGGTAACTCATCTTTAAAGGATGTGATAGTTGTGTTAGAGCCAATATTTACAACCATTAAAGTTGCTGCAAAAGCAAAAACACCATCACTTACTGCTTCTAATCTATTTTTTGAATGTAAGAATTTCATTTTATAAATTTTAAAGAAAAGTTACAGAAACTATTTTACCGTTTTTCATTTTATAAATAGCTACTGCTTTAAATTGATTGCCATTTGCTGTCACCAATTCATGGTCTATAACTTGGTCTTTATGCACAATTCTTTTAATTAATTTACAATGTAAATCTGGTGTGTTTTTAAAGAAGCTTCCATAACCTTCTCTCATTTCATCTATACCCTCATAATCTAATTGATTAGGATAGTTATATACTTTTACATCTTTTGCATAGGGTTTTAAAAAAGCTTCAATGTCTCTTTTGTTATAACCATCTAGCTGTTCTTGTGCTAAATATGCTGGTGATACTTCTGCAACTAAAGCTATTTTTGTACCTGTTTTATTTACTGTAATTCTAGATATATTGTTAATATTTTCATCTGTAAAAGAGAAAAAAGTACTTGGATATTTATCTTTCTTTGGATTAAATTTATAAATACTATTTCCATTAGAAATTAATAAAGTGCCATTGGGTAACCAAGTTACATCTTCAGATTTTCCTACAGAAGTGATTGTTTTTATTTCTTTCGTTTTTGGATTCAAAGATTTTAACAACCAATACTTTTTATTCTCTTTACTGATAAAACTCATCAGCTCAGAATTTGGAATTTTATGCACAGAACGTCCAACATTTTTTGCAACAGAAATGTTTTTTTTCGATTTTAAATCGCAAATAAATAACTCTAAAGAATCATTAACAATTACAGATGCAACAACTGTATTTTTATCAAACCAAGCAGGATATGCAACTTTTAAATCCTTAATTAACTCTATACTTCTTTTGGTTTTTCTGTCATATTCATAAAAACGCTGTAAACCATCTTCATCTAAACGTACAGCAGATATGTCAGAAGAATTTGGAATTCTTTGGGGTGAATATTCACTTCCTTTTAATGTGTTTGATTTAACATATCCACCATTAGAAGATCTTCGTAATTTAATTTCTGTTTGGCCATTTTTATTTGAAGCATATAATATTTGTTCTTCGTCATAAAAGTAAGGCTGACTATCATAACCAGAATTATTAGAGATGTTTTTACCGTTTTTTAAAATATACGTTTCATCATCAATTAAAATATCAAAAACATGAATTTCTGTATTAGTTTGAGCAAAAAAATTAATAGAAACAAAAAAGAAAAGAAGAATTACTTTTTTCATTAGTCAGTTTTTAATTTAATATCCTTGTTAAATGGCACTTTTAATTGGTATAAAATATCTTGATCTCTAGAGTCATCTAATAAATCCAAACCAAATTTTACTTTTTTGGGATCATCATATGTCATTGTTCCAAAAATACGATCCCAAATAGAAAAAATGTTTCCAAAGTTAGTATCTGTCCAAGGCATTTCATGATGATGATGAAATTTGTGCATATTTGGTGTTACAAAAACATAACTTAAAATTTTGTCTAAAGTTTTTGGCATGTAAAAATTAGCGTGCGTAAAATAGGCGAAAAATACAGTTGCCATTCTGTAAAAAAGATAGTAAGCTAAAGGAATTCCGAAAAGAACAATCACAATCAAAGCAAAAACTTCTCTCATTAAATAATCTCCTGGATGATGTCTTGTAGCACTTGTTGCATCAACTGTTGTATCAGAATGATGAATCATGTGAAAACGCCACATAAAAGGCACTTTATGCAATAAATAGTGAACAATATATTGTGCAGAAAAATCTAAAGCAACAACAGCAATAAGTAATTCAACTCCAATTGGTAAATCTACTAAATGTAAAAGTCCAAATTCGTTGGTATTTAGCCACATAAAAATACCTAAAGTAGCAAGACCAAATAGTAAGTTTATGCTTAAATCCATAGCTAAGAAAACTAAATTAGTTCCTGCATGTTTCCATTTTTTGTAATCAAATTTTACTAACGGAATTATCAATTCTACAATCCAATTGGCAGAAATACAGATAAATATCCAAAGTAGTTTTTGCCAAGAAGGCATGGTTTCAAAAAAGTTTAAAAAAGCTTCCATTAGTAAATTTTAAATTAATGGTTTGTAAGATAACAATTTTTAAACTTTGATGATAAAGAATTTAAAATTCTAAATACAAAATATGATTAGGATTAGAATGTGTTTCAGAAATTTTAAAATCGTAATCGCCTACTTTTTTAAAACCCATTTTTTTGTAGAATGAAATTGCTTTTTGGTTTTCAACCCAAACTGCAAGCCAAATTCCAGATTGATTGTTTCGTTTACAAAGATTTATGTTAAAATCGAATAATTCTTTACCTAAATTCAAACCGTAAAACTCTTTTAGTAAATACAATCTGCTCATATAAGTAGCATTCTTTGCAGCAATATCTTTAGAAATTTGATTAAAAACTACCTTAGAATATCCAACAATTTTCTCATTATAATAAATTAAATAATATTGATTTTCAGGGTTTTTAAGTTCTGCAATAAAACTTTCTTCATTAAAGTTTTGAATTAAATAATTGTAAATGTCTTCTTTGGGTGCAGAGTGCCCATGTGCTGGTATAAAAGAAGCTTTAGCAATTTCTGATAAAACTTTTGCGTGTTCTATTTTGGCTTTTATTATTTGCTGCAAATTGAAAAGGTTCGTTTAACTATAATGATAATGTGAGTTTCAATTCATTTTATCAGAAGTTAAACGAAGTTAGTTGATTTTTTTGAGAAAGTCAAATAAGTAAAATGCTCATTTATATATTAAAGTGATCTCGCATTAAAAGTGTCTCCTTGATTAAAATCACCTGTTTCAAACCCTTTTTTAAACCAACGCATTCTTTGTGCTGAAGTTCCATGAGTAAAAGAATCTGGCACAACTCTTCCTGTAGATTGTTTTTGCAAACGATCATCACCAATTGCATTTGCTGCATTTAAGGCTTCTTGTAAATCTCCTTTTTCCATAATCTGATTCATTTTTTGAGAATGATGTGCCCAAACACCTGCATAAAAATCAGCTTGTAATTCTAACATTACAGAGTATCTATTATACTCAGTTTTACTTACTTGACCTCGCAAACGATTCAGTTTATCTGTTGTACCCATTAATTTCTGAATGTGATGCCCAACTTCATGTGCAATTACATACGCTTGTGCAAAATCTCCAGGAGCATTTAGACGAGTTGCCATTTCTTGAAAAAAACTTAAATCGATATATAATTTTTGATCTCCAGGGCAATAAAAAGGACCAGTTGCAGCAGAAGCAGAACCACAAGCAGAAGAAACAGAGTTTTTAAAAAGTACTAAAGTTGGTTCTTTATAACCTTGTAATAATTTGTTCCAAATATCTTCTGTATCTGCTAAAATAACAGAGCTAAACTCTGCCAATTCATTTTCTTTAGCTGAGCCTTTGTAGGTAGAAGAATTTGTAATTTGATTAGAAGAACCTCCTGTTAATAATTGCAAAGGATTATTACCAGTAAAATACATGACCCCTAAAATAACAGCAACTATTATCAATCCTTTTTTGGTAGTAATAACTTTTAGAAGTAGAGGAATCAATAATTTACCTAAACCACTTCCGCCACTAAAACCTCTTCCAGAACTTGCGCTTCTTCTATCATCAACATTAGAACTTTTACGTCTGCCTTTCCATTTCATCGATTATAATTTTTTGTTAGTGCCTAAATGTACTAATTATTTACGAATTGAAATTAATGAAGTTTAGAAAAGTAACTCTTAATTAGTTGTGTTTTATTTTGAAATTCTGAAGGTATATGTTACTGTAATTTCACCTTCTGCATACAAATGTAAATCGTAAAAACCCGTCCTTTTAAATTGATGTTTTATTGTTAAAATATTCTCTTGTAAAGATGTTTCAGGTTTTATTGATTTTTCAGTTGAACCATTATAAAAAACCAACTTAATTGAGTTTAAGTCTAGTTCTTTTTTTAGTTTGTATTGAAAAGTAAAAGTTTCGTTTTGTTTAATTTCATGATGCATTTTAAAAGGAGAGATGTCTTTTTCAAAAACATCATACCCTTTACCATAAAATAAAGGCATTTCTATAAATTCTTCAATTGAAGGGGAGTTGTTTTCAAGTAAAGTATAACTTACGTCAACAGGAAAGTGATTCTTAATAAAAAGAGCAGGATCTGTTAAAAAATAACCATCATTTAATTGAAATACAAATTTACCTTCATCAGGATAAGAAATACCTGCAGACCAAGTAGGATCGCATAAATACCATTTTTCATTTAATTTTACAACATTCCAAGTATGGTTTGCATTAATTTTTTCAAGATCTATTGCACCAGTTCTGCCAAAACCATTCACAATTTTAGCTTCAATACCAGCAATGTTGGCCATTTCTTTTAGCAAATATGCATAACCAGTACAAATGGTTCTTTTCTTTTTTAGCAATTTTTTAAAAAGCAGTTTTTTAAAGCGAGAATTCCATTTGTTTAAACGAATGGAATCCTTTTCAAACCGATTTCTTTTACGATCATTTAATGCATATAATCTGTAATCATTGGCTATGTTGCTGCAAATCCAAACATAAATTGCTCGAAATTTTTCAACATCAGTTTCTAGGTTTTCTGTAAGCTTAAAAGTAAGTTCATTGAGTTTTAATAGTTTTTTACTTTTTATAATTTTTGCTCTATTATCAGCTTTTGTAAAATCAATATTCTTAAAATCTGACTGCTGAGCAAAACAAGTTTTCACAAAGAGAAAGAGTAAAAAGAATCCGATTTTTTGCATAAAACTATTCTTGTTTTGAGCGTTTAGAAGTATAACGTTTGTTGCTATTTAAGGCACCTAACATTTGGTTTTCATCTTCTTTTAAAACAACATTTATAAAAGAAGAATTTGCATTAATTTTTATTCTTTTCTTTACAAAACCTAAGTAAGAAAATACTAAAACATCTCCTGTTTTTAATTTTTGTGGAAAGGTAAATTCACCTTTTTTGTTTGATGTAGTAACAATTTTGGAACCTTTTAAATAAATATTAGTACCAGTTAAAACTTCTGTTTTAGAATCTGCTTCACCACTAACCACACCTTTAACAGTGATTTCTTGTGCTAAGAATGAGTTTGAAGTAAAAAAAAGTGTAAAGAATAAACCTAACAAAATAATGTTTGATTTTTTAAAAGTAAATGTTTTTGTAGTTTTCATAATAGTATATTTTAAATTCATTTCAAACCTACTACTTTCAAGGCAAGTTAAAAATCGATAATGAGTAACTGGTTCTTTTTTAGAGGTTAAAGTTACTTTTTATTTAGGGAATTCAAAAATAAGGATTGTTAAAATAATTTTTTACTTTTTTCGTCCTGTAAAATTATCCATGGTTTTGTAGATTCCTAAAGCTGTACCAGCAAACCAATCAAAAAAGTTAATAGACATTATTGCTTGCCCTATTTTTACAAACCTGTATAGGTAACCAGGAATTGTAATCATTTTTTTATTTTTCTCAATGGCTTTAATAATTGTTAACGAAGTTGCTTCTGGTTCTAAAATTTTTATTTTAGATGATTTTACGCCATCAAACATTCCTGTATTGATGTAGTAAGGCATAATTGTAGTTACATTAATGTTCTTTTTTAGTAACTTCATTTCTAAACGTAAACTATCAGACCAACCAATTAAAGACCATTTACTTGCCACATATACAGACATTTTTGGATTTGAAATTAGTCCTCCAGAAGAAGAAATATTACAAATATGACCTGTGTTTTTATCAAGCATTTCACTTAAAAATTCTTTTGTAATAAACATGGGAGCATTTGCATTAATATGCATCGTTTTTGCAATTTCTGCAGATGAATGTTCATGAAAATACTTACCAACTATAATTCCAGCATTGTTGATGATTACATCAACAAAACCAATTTCTTGTTTTACTTTTTTAGCAGTTTCTTCAATTTGTTTACTATCTGAAACATCAACTTTATAGCCAGTAATTTTTCCAAGATTAGCAAATTCTGCAATGGTTTTATCAATTCCTGTTTGATTGATATCCCAAATAATTATGCTGGCTTTTCTTTTTAAAGATAAACGAACCATAATTTTGCCAATTCCTGATGCTCCACCTGTTATTAGAACTGTTTTACCTTTTAATTGCATTTGTTGATTTTTGGGGGTTATGTGTAGATTGAGTATCTAAAGTTATAATAACTTGCTATTCAATATAAAACGAATTTAGTTGTTTTTTTGATAGCATACAAAAAACCCCTCTGTTTTCACAAAGAGTCTTAATGGTTTAATTTCTTGTATCCTGTTGTTCAATATTATGTTGATTTCCAAAAACTGATTTATCTTCATCTTCCATTGAGTTAGAAATACCCAACATAAATGCAGTAATTATGATTAAAATTTTTCTTTTTAGCCAATTTATTAGACGTTTATATAAACGCATATTATTTTTCTTCTGATACATGTAAATAGTATTAAATGATGAAATAGTAATGATCTCATTTTTAATGCTTTTCAGCATTTTCTAAGAACAAAAGGAGTGTTCTAAGCTATGTATAGTTAAGAATTTGAATTACTAGAAGTAATTTGAGAAGTTAAAAAAGTATGTTGATTTTTTAACAAAGCAATTTTTAGATAAACTTGCTTTTGTAATATAAAAGTACGTTGAATTTTATTTTGAAGTTCATTTTTAATATGAATTTCAGTAATGAAAAGAGAAAGAAAATCAGCATAAGAAAGTGGGTTGCTCTTAACACTAATACGCTTGGTGTTTTTATAATTTATCTTTTTATGTTCAGTTATTTTAGAAGACTGATAATAATTAGAAGTACTTTCTTGAGAATAAACAGTTGATTCTGCAACAGAAATCAATAAGAATAGTAGAAAAACAAAAAGATGTTTTAGTTGCATTATAAATCAGTTTATATATGTTTTATTAAATTAAAAGCCTCTTTGAATTAACAAAGAGGCTTTAATACTTAAAGCAACTGTGTTGCTATTTTATCAGTTCATAAGAACGTTTAATAAAATCTGTCAACTCTTTACCATGTAACAAGTTTTGTGATAATTTTGCCAAATCAAAAGCTTGAGAAATTAAATGTTTTTGAGCAGCTTCATCTTTATTATTTAAAATATCTGAAACTAATGGGCTATTTGTGTTTACCACTAAATTGTACATGTCAGGAAAATTACCCATTCCCATCATTCCACCTCCACCACCAGAAGCTTGCATTTCTTTCATTCTACGCATAAATTCAGGAACTGTAATTAAAAACGGAGAAGATGAAGAATCCATTGCTTCTAATTGAACTGTATAGGTTTCTTTAGGAACAGCAGCTTCAATTATTGGCTTTAATTTGTCTTTTTCTTCATCAGATAATTTAGAAATTGCAGCATCTTCTTTTTTGATTAAATTATCAATAAAATCAGCATCAACTCTTGTAAACTTAACTTTTGCATCACCACCTTCTAATTTTTGCATTAAATGCGAAATAATAGGAGAATCTAATACTAAAACCTCGTAACCTTTTGCAGTTGCAGCTTCAATATAACTGTGTTGAGCTTCTTTGTTAGATGTGTATAAAACTACATGATTTCCATCTTTATCAGTCTGATTCTCTTTCGTTT
This sequence comes from uncultured Polaribacter sp., assembly GCA_905480405.1. GTDB lineage: Bacteria > Bacteroidota > Bacteroidia > Flavobacteriales > Flavobacteriaceae > Polaribacter. Next base: position 34,790 of record CAJQQH010000013.1, read on the forward strand.
TTTCAACCAATTCATCAAACGTAAAATAAGTATCAGCAACTGTTGGATACAATGCAAATTTCTTTGCTTTGTCAAAGAATTTATCTTCAGATAACATTCCATATTCAATAATTACTTTGATGTCGTTCCATTTTTTCTCAAAATCTGGACGATCTTTTTTGAATAAAGAAGATAATTTATCTGCAACTTTTTTAGTAATATATCCTGATATTTTCTTTACAGCTCCATCAGCTTGTAAATAAGAACGAGAAACATTTAAAGGAATGTCTGGAGAATCAATAACACCTTTTAACATTTGTAAAAAGTCTGGTACAATTCCTTCAACGTTATCAGTTACATACACTTGGTTTTGATACAATTGGATTTTGTCCTTTTGCATATCCATAGATGTACTTAACTTAGGGAAGAATAAAATTCCTGTTAAGTTAAAAGGATAATCTACATTTAAATGAATGTGAAATAAAGACTCTTCAAATTGCATTGGATACAATTCTCTATAGAAATTTGTGTAATCTTCATCGCTTAAATCTGCAGGTGCTTTTGTCCAAGCAGG
>CAJQQH010000014.1 GCA_905480405.1 uncultured Polaribacter sp.
ATTTTTGCTCTTGTAATTCCTTCTGCTACAGACGCAACAGTTTCTAGGTGAGATGGGTTAGGAACCAAGTTCATTTTAATTTTATTACCATCTCTATAAGTTTTACTTAATGTTAAACCTAAGTGGTACTTTACATCCCCATCTATATTTTGATCTTCAAAATCCTTTCCTTCAAACTCACTAAATAAGTCTCTTACAGGTTTTTTAAAGATATTTACCAATGTATTTAAACGACCTCTATGAGCCATTCCTAACACACATTCTTTTACACCAAACTTTTCGGCAGCATCTCTAAGAATAACACTAATTCCAGGAATTAAAGCTTCACCACCTTCTAAAGAAAAACGTTTTTGACCAACATACTTTGTTTGTAAAAAACTTTCGAAAGTTACAGCTTGGTTCAACTTTCCTAAGATGTACTTTTTAGCTTCATTAGAATATCTTGGATGATTATCATTCTCATTTAACTGAGATTGCCACCACTTTAATTTCTCTGGATTACGCATATACATATATTCTACACCAATAGAATCGCAATAAATACGTTTTAAGTTTTCTATAATTGCAGAAAGCTTAGTTCTTCCTAATCCTAAGACTTCACCAGCAGAAAATTCTTTATTTAAATCTTCTTTTGATAAGCCAAAATTCTCTATATCTAAATTAGGTTGATATTGTCTTCTCTCTCTTACAGGGTTTGTCTTTGTAAATAGGTGCCCACGTGTTCTATAACCATTAATTAGGTCTACAACATGAAATTCTTTACGAACTTCTTGCGGAATTTCCATTGAAACCTCATCCTCTGTAAAGGAGTATTTTTCGTTTGCTAAGTCGTAACCTTGGAAGAAGCTCCTCCAACTAGGTTCTACTGCATCTGGGTTTATTAAATATTGATCGTATAAATCGGCTATAAAGCCTGTGTGTGCTGCGTTTAAGAACGAAAATTTGTCCATATAATGGGTTATGCCTTTTTTGTAAGCTTATTATCATAACAAAAATACAATTTTTAAAAATAATTAAGAATATATATAGTCAAAAATTAAAAAATTAATTTTTTTTCAAAAAAAATTAAAAAACATTTGGCAGTACTCAAAAAAGATCTATATTTGCACTCGCAAAACACAATATGTGTCGCAAACTCCTCCTTAGCTCAGTTGGTTAGAGCATCTGACTGTTAATCAGAGGGTCCTAGGTTCGAGTCCTAGAGGGGGAGCAAAAAAGTTCATTAAAATACAACGACTGCGAAAGTAGCTCAGGGGTAGAGCATCACCTTGCCAAGGTGGGGGTCGCGGGTTCAAATCCCGTCTTTCGCTCTAACTCAACACAGTACCAATGCTGAAGTGGTGGAATTGGTAGACACGCTGGACTTAAAATCCAGTGGTCAGTAATGGCCGTATGGGTTCAAGTCCCATCTTCAGTACTAAAACCGTAACATTTATTTGTTACGGTTTTTTTTATGTCTTAAAATCACATCAAAAAATAATTTGCTTTTAATTAATTAAAAATACTTTGCACCTTTAGATACTGGTAGTTTTTAACATTACTAATATCTAAAATACTATGGAATAAAAAATCTGTAGTAATAGAATCTGTCTTTTTTGATAGTAACTGATTTATTTTTAAAGGGTAATTATCTTTAAAATTATTAGAATACCAAACCAACATTGCAGGATTTTTAGATGCATTATGCTCTTGGGCATGTAACCATTTCCCATCTTCTCCCAACGTTTCACCATGATCAGAAATATAAATTAATATTGTTTTCTTTGATGACCTCTTTAATTTCTCAATCACTTCATTTAAAAAGTAGTCTAAATACACAATTGTATTATCATAAGAATTAATAAGTTCTTCTTTTTTTAAAGAACCTAAATACTTGCTTGCAATTACAGGTTTAAACTTGTAAAAACTGCTATCTATTCTACTATTATAATACCAATGACTACCAATCATATGTAAACTGGTTAATTTATTACCGGTAAAAGAATCATCTGCAGAAAAATATTTTAAGAGTGCTAAATCTTTTTCTTTTTTAAAACTTAAAAAAGAATGAAATTTATCGATAATAACTTCTGTTTTATTAGAATAAATAATGCCTTTATAACTTTTTTCTAACGTCTGATTTCCTATCCATTCTGTTTGAAAAGAAGCCTTATTAAGAACAGAATACAAACTAGTTACTTCAAGATTTTTTTGCCTATTATCTATTGATTTATCTGTTAAAATCTGAGGTAAACTCTGAGCTGTAAAAGTATAAGGAGTATACAACTTACCAAAACTAATTAAGTTTTTTTGTTGAGAAAGTAAAGGGGTCGTTTCCCTTTCATAGCCGTTTAAAGATAAATGATCTGCTCTAACAGATTCACCAACAACAAGAATTATATGTAGGTTATCTTCTTTTGTAAAAACTTCTTCCTTTACTCCTCTTAATTTTATGTTTGGCTTTTTAAAATATTTAACCGCACTAAAGTAAATGCTATATGGTAATCGGTTTTTAAAAGCATCGAACTTATAATTTTCAACCACAAAAAAAGTTAAAACACCTAAAATAGACACTATAAAAAGAGGTGATTTTATACTACTTTTTTGAAACTTATAATACGTTTTAAAAAACCATAAAATACTAAGTGAAGAAAATATCACAAATAAAATAAATTGAAAGCTAAATACATCTGTAGCTTCACCAACATTGGTCCCAAAGATTCCTTGAATAGTTCCTAAACCTATTGTTAAATCTTGCGTATATACCCAAAAAGAAAAAGTAGATGCAATTATAAAAAGTATTGGAAATACTATTTTAAATATTTTATGTAATAAACTAAAAATATAAATGTAACCGAATAAAGAAAAATGAAGTAATAAAAAATGAATAAAGTAAACTAAATTACCCTTTAAGCTTCCAAAAGGTAAATGCACATAGGATGCAATAGTTATAAAAACAGCAATTAAAAGATGTAAACCTAAATGAAATTTAATTTCTTTCTTAGAAAATTTAATTTTGTTCATCTAATTAAGTTTTAAAAGAATAAATTATAAAGTTTAAAAATTAGCAACAAAAGAAACTGATAAATTTCGACCGGGGGAAGAAACCCCAGAAGCAAACTCTATATAATGCTCGTCTAAAATATTATCTAATCTCGCTTGTATAGAGAAATTATCATTAACTAAAAAACGTCCATTAAGTCCAAACGTAATCCAACTCGGAGACCCATAATACATATCTTCTTCATCCGTAGCGTTTACATCAACAACAGGTGTTAAATCATGATTATCAATTCCTTCTGTAAAATTAAAATCTGCAATATCTTTTTTACTATTAAAACGAATAGCCGCACCTAATTCTATTTTTTCTTTTTTATAATTGATTTCAAATTGACCAAATAAAGGAGGAATAGAAGACATTGGCTCTTCTGTATCATAAGTTCTACCCTTTGTATAGGTAATAAAACCGGATGTATTTATTGTATTAGATATTTTACCTAAATAATTAACTGTATAACCAAAAATATAAGCATTTCCTTTATTTTGATTATTAACTGCGTTCCCCAATTCACCATCAAATTCTACTTGCTGTATACTTCCATCATCATTTAAAACATAATCTCTTTGAATATAGCTATCTAATAACGTGTAATAAATATTAGCACCTAAACGAAATTTTCTTTTATTAAAATACTTTTGAATCCCTATTTCAGAACTATAAGCAAACTCTGGTGTAACATTAATATTTGGTATTGTAACATTCCCAGATTTTTCACGAACCCTGCCAACATCATCTATATTAGGAGAACGAAAACCAGAAGATAAAACACCATTTAATTGCCAATTTTTATTAGGCTTAAATACATAACCTAAGGTTGCGGTAACTGCAGAATGGTTGGCATTAATATCTGTATTTGCAAGTTGAATAAAAGTTTGATCTATCCACTTTGCATTTAAGTTTGTATTTGTAAATCTAATTCCAGAATTTAAAGTAGTTTTACTATTTACATCTTGCCTATAACCTACGTAAGCAGCAGAACTAAAATAGTTACTTCCCCCGTCTGGATAACGAGATTGCACTTTAAATTCATCAGAAAAACCAGTAATCTCTCCATTAGAAATGTTTAAAGTTTTACCAAAAGAATTTGAAGTAACATTATTGTAAGCAAATTCGAAGCCATAAGATAATGTTCTTGTTTTATCTTGTGTAAGTGGCACAGAAAAATCTCCATTTAAGCTAAAAACATCTACATTCTCTTCTCTATAAGAACGATCTAAGCTTCCAAATTTTCTTTGAACTCTACTCTCTTTTAAATTCTGATATGCAGCAGTAATAGTTCCGTTTTCTAACCAATTTTTATTTGGGTTAAATAGTAATTGTGATGATATTAAAAGCCTTTGTTGTGGCCCATAATACCATTCTGCAAATTTTAAAGTAGTATCCGCTAATTCTGTTAATCGATCAAACCTTTGTATATCTGATGATGTAGAATATTGTAAATTAACTTTTAAATCTGTTTTTTCAGATAGCGGTACAAAAAATTTTTGCAATACATCTGTTTGATTATAACTTGTATTTCTTAGTAAATTTGGATCAGAATTTAGGGTTGGGTTCTCATTATAATTACCGTTTACATTTTCAGAATAATAGAATACTTTTCCCCAATCAGAAAAACCATGACTTCTGTTTTCACCTGCTTTTAATTCGCCAAAATCTGAGTACGAAACACTAGTAAATGACGCCCAATTACTAAAACTTACTTCTGCAGAAACATTAGTTGTTATTTCTTGATTTACAGAAGAATATCTAGAAAAAAATTGACTAGTAACGGCTGTATCTTCAGATAATTTTGGTGTTTTTGTGTAATAATGAATTACACCTCCTAAAGCATCCGAACCATAAATAACGGAAGAAGGTCCAAAAACAACTTCTGTTTTATCTAATAAATTAGGAGAAAGAGTTATTGAACTTTGTAAATGACCTTTTCTATAAATAGCATTATTCATTCTAACACCATCTACAACTAACAAAACTCTATTAGACTCCATTCCTCTAAGCACTGGGCTTCCTCCTCCAAATTGAGATTTCTGAACTTTAATACCCGGTATCGTTGCTAATAAATCTGCTGACGTTTGTGGTGATATTTTCTGAATTTCTTTTTGAGACAAAACTGCTATTTGCTCTGCAATTCTTTTTGTTTTTTCATCCCTTTTAAAGGCAGAAATTACAACTTCGTCTAATTCTTCTGACTGCTTTGTTAAATAAACAATGGATTTTTGTTTTAGTAACACACTTTTTTTTATCCTTTTAATTGCATAAGATAAGTGAGAAAAAACTATAATTTCATTTTCTTTAAAAGAAGAAATATCTACTAAACCTTTTTTATTTGTAGATAAGCTAAAGGTTTTTGCCTTATTATATATAGTAACATTTTTTACTTTTTTACCAGTTTCTTTATCCAAGATTTTTATTTCTTGGGCTAGCGTTATGCTACTTATTAAAACTGTAAATACAAAAACTATATTCTTCATCATCAACTAAAAACGGTTTCTAAAACTTGTAAAGATTTCGGGTTTCTAAAACTGCCCAAATGTAACTTAAAATACTTAATTATAACTTGTAAAACTAACTGCCTTTCTTCTTTACTATAAGACACTTTTTCTATATCATCAAAAATTATGCCTATCAACTTTTTAAATTGATAAAAATCGTTGTTAGAAATTACGTTTATATCTAGTAAATTATCAGAAAAATTACCTTCCAACAAATTAAACCCTCTTTTATTACTCTCAGAAACATCTGGATAAAAGCCTAAGAAACCGGTTAAATTTAATAGAAAAAGCAAATGAAAATTAGCTATTTTATCATGAATATCAAACCAAATTAAAGCAGTTTCTAAATATTTATAAAGTGCTAAATTTTGTTCTTCTTCTTGTATAGAATTCGATAAAACTTCCGATAGGAACATAATTACCGATTGTTTTACAATACCAGTATGTATTGTTTTATAAGGATTTATAATTCTAACCTCCTTTATAGCATTTAAGGTATTTTTATTATTGTGATTTGCTACTATGTATAACTGGGTTAAAGGCTGAAAATATGCCGCTTTTATTCCTTTTTTTTTCGGTTTTAAAATACCTCTTAGTAAATAAGACTTTACACCTTCTTCTTGTGTGTAACATTTAACAATTAAGCTCGTATCACCAAATTTTAGTGAACTTAAAACAATTGCTTTTGTATTTACAAGAGCCATTAATTTACAATTGCAATTTTTGCAGTTTTATTTTCCGATCCATCATCGCTAGATAATAAAACTATATAAACCCCAGACACAACCTTGTTTCCTGCTAAATTTTTTTTATTCCAAACAACTTTACCTCCTTGTAATTCTTGCCCTTCTACTACATTTGTTTCATAGACTAAATTTCCAGCAACATCAACAATTTTAACATTTGTTCCTTTAGGTAAATGAGTTCCGTTTCTGCCATCAATAGTAATAATATCATGGTTTTTTAAAGCAGGATTCGGATATGCATAAACCTCTCCTAACACATCTCCAAAAGTTGCAACTTTACTATTATACACAACAATTCCTTTATCTGTAGCAAAATAGACTTTACCACTACTTTTATCTACTCTAATTTTTAAGATTCTATTAGAAGGTAAAGGTGAATTTTCTTTGCTAAATGTTGCTATTGTATTTCTACCAGATGGATTTGTATAAACTACGCCTCCATTATCTGTTCCAAACCACTTATTATCTGCACCATCTATAACAATAGAATTAATGTTTTGGTCTCCTAACAAACGTTCTCCAACACCATTCTCCTCAATAACTACGGGCTCCGCATTTAAAATTTCTGCATCAAAAACCCCTGATGCGTTTCTATAAACCACCATACCGCTTCTAGTACCTAACCAAACTCTATTACTTTTATCAATAGCTATTGTTTTAACATCTGTATCTGGTAAATTACCCAAATTAGGAGTTGTAATTAAGGCTTTTTTTCTATCTCCGTTTTCGTTATAAACATATACTCCATTTCTTCTTGTACCCATCCAAACGCTATTACTATTATCAATTGCAACTTCACTTAAACCATATTTGTCTGCGTTTGTTTTTAATGAACTGATATTAAAACTAGACCATTGACCATTCGAAGAAAGTTTTTTTAACTCATTAAAATCGCTAATATTTGCAATCCATAAATTACCTTGATCGTCAAAAGCAGAACCACTAATTCTAAGCGTAACTCTATTGGGTTGGTTTGGAGCTAAATCTTCTAAACCACTATTTAAATGATTGTAAAATGTTTTAATTTCATCATCTTCTACAACTAACATACCACCAGTTGATACACTATTAAGCGCTCCAGTATCTCCAAATGAACTGATATAAACTCTGTTTTGATGATTTGGATCAATAGAAACGAAATTTAAATCGATAACAGGAAAATCTGGATTAAAAGGTGTATTTATCCAATTTTCGCCATTAAAATGACTAAACCCTTGCCTTTTAAAGATAGATGTATAGGTAGCATCATAACCACCAAAAACCACCCAAAGATTATTATTTAGTACATCGATAGAAAAAATATCGTTAGACAATGGCCCTTCTGGATAAATCTCATTATAAACAGTACTTTGCCCAATATCCGTTTTTAAAATACCAAACTCTTTTGTGGCAATGTAAACGATATCATTTTCAAAAAAACAAGTGTTTGTTGTATAATCAAAATCTGGAGTTATATTAAAAGTTATAATTTGATTATAAATAGAATTTAAGATAATAACACTCTTACTTAGTGCAATCGATAAATTAACATTAGAAGATTTTATACTTAAAACATCTTCATTAAAATCTTTAAGTTCTATTAATAAATTATTACTAAATTCATATAATTTATCTGCCTCTACAACATGTACTTTATTATTAAACATAGCGATTTCAGTAAAATTACGCCCCACAAAATCTTGCTGCCAACTATTAAAATCTATTAATAATTTACTAGTAACATCTGCAATAAAAACACCATCTTCTGTAACCGCATAAATTTTATTATCAATAACTAGTGTTTTATTAACTACCAAAGATGTAGACGCGTTACCTATAAAAAAAGTATCTCCAAATTCTAATTTTTCAATATCATACTCTACAATAGCAAATGAAGTAGATAAATAAAGTGTATTACCAAATTCAGAAATATGATTGATACTTTTTACACCAGATTGACTAAAATTGACAATATCTGATGAAATTGTTATCGCTCCGTTTTCGTCAATTACCTCAACTAAACCGTTTTGATAACCAATAACCAATCTTTTAAAAGTTGTATTATAATAAATTGATGATGTTGTTTCGCCAGATAAACCCTGGATAGAAGAAAACTTTTTAGTTTCTGAAGTGTCTTCATTATAAGTAAAAACAGCGTTATCTACTAAAGCGTAAATAAGGTTATCTACCTTAACAAAGTCTTTTACATTATTATATGAATAAAAATCTTCCCAAGAATCACTATAATCAGTTTGAGAAAAAATGAATGACGATGTTAAACAAAGAAAGAGAAAAATTAACTTTTTCATATTTTGGAATATAAAATCAAAGATATTTAATTATTATAAAATAACGATAAAAACAGCTACATTAGTACAAAAATGAATAGGTTTTTATGAGTTTAGAAATAGAGAGGAAATTTTTAGTGAAAAATGAAGATTTTAAAAAGGAATTTTATCAGAAAAAAGCAATAAAACAAGGCTACTTAAATTCTGATAAAAATAGAACTGTTCGTGTAAGAATTTCTGATAACAACGCCTTTTTAACTATTAAAGGAAAGTCTAATACTTCTGGTACAACTCGTTTTGAATGGGAAAAAGAAATTGATATTATTGAAGCAGAACAGCTACTTTTATTATGCGAACCTTCAATTATTGATAAAACTAGATTTTATGTAAAAAGCGAACATCATATTTTTGAAATTGATGAATTTTATGGTGATAACAGTGGTTTAATTGTTGCAGAAATTGAATTAAATTCAGAAAATGAAACATTCCAAAAACCAACTTGGTTAGGTGAAGAAGTTACGGGTAATAAAACTTATTACAATTCGTGTTTAAGTAAAATACCTTTTAAAAACTGGTAGTATTTTATTCTATAGATAATAAATTGCTATAAAATGACTTAAACTACCAAGTAAAACAAAAACATGAAAAATAGCATGATTATAAGGCAACTTTTTTATGGAATATAACACAGCTCCAATAGAGTAAAAAACTCCACCAGCAATTAAGAGTTGTAAACCTTCTGTAGTTAAACTTTTCATTAATGGTTTTATAAAAAACACAACTTGCCAACCCATTAATAAATACATAATTGTTGAAATTTTATCGAATCTTCCTGTAAAAAAAAGTTTTAAAACAACTCCTATTAAAGCAAAGAGCCACACAAAAAGAAACATATACCAACCTAAAGAAGAGTCTAAACCAACTAAACAAAACGGAGAATAACTACCTGCAATTAATACATAAATAGCTGCATGATCAAAAATATTTAATTTTCTCCTTTTCTTTGAATCTTTTGCTGCGTGATAAAAAGTAGATGCTGCATACAGAATAATTAAACTTAACCCATAAATAATAAAACTTACAGGTTTCCAAAAACCATTAAAATCTAATGACTTCATAATTAAAAAGGGAAACACAATACAACTAAGTATCAATCCAATACCATGAGAAATTACATTTAACCTCTCTTCTGTATTGCTATAATGGTGATTTAAATTCTCGCTCATTGTTAGGTCTGTTTGTATCTTTCATATATTTTTTATCACCTTTTAAATCATTATAAATTAGATTAAAGGTTTGTTCTTTTAATTTTTCTACTGCTTCCATTTTAAAACCTTTGGTTTCAATAAATTTATGTTGATGAATTCTAAAAACTCCTGGACTTCCTTTAAAAAAATCCCAAGAAAACAATCGTTTACAATCGTAATAAGCTTGTGGTACTATTGGTATTTCAAACTCAATTGCTAAACTAAAAGCACCTTTTTTAAAAGGCGCTAAAACCACATTTTCTGTTGGTACCAACCCTTCAGGAAAAATTGCCATACTTGTTCCGTTTTGTAATCTTTTCTTTGCTTTTTCGAACACGTTTTTTCTACTTTCCGGATTGTTTCTATCAACCATAATTACTACTCTTTTATAAAAAAAACCAAAAACAGGAATCTTTACCAACTCTTGTTTACCAACAAATACAATAGGATTTTTACTTAAAATTATTAATACAAAAGGATCTAACAAGGAGGCATGATTAGGGCAAAACATATAACTCTTATTTCTATCTATTATTTGGTCATTTTGTGCTTTTAAACGAAAACCCATACCATAAACTAGCACTTTTGATAGAATTCTTGCCAATCTCCAAAAAATAGGATAATGATTTTCTTTAAAACAAAACAACAACATAAAAGGAGACAGAAGTAGCACTGTTACAATCATTAAAATGTAAAACCACATTCGCCAAATAAAAAGAAAAGGAATTTTTAAAAATTTCATAAGCATCAAAAATACTAATATTCTTTTGTTTGATTGGTTTTCTTAAACAAATCCTTATTTTTACGCTCGCAAAGCGTATAAACATTTCACTCTTTAGCAAATAGACCTCAAAACAGATAATTTAATGTCAAGAATTTTAACAGGTGTACAAAGTACAGGAACACCACATTTAGGAAATTTATTAGGTGCCATTTTACCCGCTATAGAAATGGCAAATAACCCTAAAAATGAATCTTTTATTTTTATTGCAGATATGCATTCTTTAACTCAAATTAAAGATGGTAATCAATTAAGAGAAAACACGTATAGTGTTGCAGCTACTTGGCTTGCTTGTGGGTTAGATATTAAAAGAACTTTTTTTTACAGACAGAGTGATATACCCCAAACTGCAGAATTAACCTGGTATTTAAGTTGTTTTTTTCCGTTTCAAAGATTAACACTAGCACATGGTTTTAAAGATAAAGCAGACAGATTAGCAGACGTAAATGCTGGTTTATTTACGTACCCAATGTTAATGGCTGCAGATATTTTATTATACGACGCAGAAATTGTACCTGTTGGTAAAGATCAATTACAACACCTAGAAATGACTAGAGATGTTGCTAATAGATTTAACAATATTGTTGGTGAAACATTGCTTGCTCCAGAAGCTAAAATACAAGAAAACACAAAATTAGTTCCTGGAACTGATGGTGCAAAAATGAGTAAATCTAGAAATAACATTATCAATATTTTCTTAACAGATAAAAAATTAAGAAAACAAATAATGAGTATTAAGACAGATAGTATTCCTTTAGAAGAACCAAAAAACCCAGATACAGATAATGTTTTTGCTATTTATAAATTACTTGCTTCTGAGGAACAAATTAGAGAAATGAGAGCTAATTATGAAGGTGGAAACTACGGTTACGGTCATGCAAAACAAGCTTTATATGAATTAGTTTTAGAAAAATTTAAAACAATTAGAAAACGTTATAATCATTTTATGGATAATAAAAATGAAATTGATGAAGCTCTTATAGTTGGAGCTGAAAAAGCAAGTGTAATTGCAAACGATGTTATAAAAAGAGTAAGAACTAAAATTGGTTATTAAAATAAATATAAAAAACCACGCTATTAGCGTGGTTTTTTATATTTATAAATGAAATTATTTTAAACCCATTGACAAATAATACCTGCCATAATTGCTAAAGTTACAACCCAGTAACCCGCATTTATTGCCACATATTTTACGCTTTTCTTTTCGAACATTGCAATAATTGACAAAACTGGCAATACTACAAACATACCCAAAATTGCACCATGTAAAGCACCATGTTTAAAGGTTCTAAAACGATCTCCATACGCTTCCATATAATTACTAAAGTAAGTTGTTGCCTTACCTGCAGCACCATCTGCAAAACCTGGTTCTCCCATTAATGATGAGTATAAACCCCATTGATGAATTACTAACGTTTGTAAAATAAAAGCTAATACAAAACTAAAAACTAGACACAAAATAAATATCACTGTCATGTTTCTACCTTCCATAGATTCTTTAGTAAAACCCATTTCATTCATCCAAGCATTTCCAAATAAAGGACCATACCAGATAAAACCTATAACTAAAGGTACTAACGCTGCTATTGCAACAAATAAAATATTCATTTCCATGATAAAAAAAGTTTTGGTTGAATACCAAATATAGGGAATAAGTTTTTGACCTTACTATTGTTCCAAAAAAGAAAGCCTAAAACATAATGTTTTAGGCTTTCTAATAAACTTGATAAAGATATTATTTAAAGATCATTTTTGTTGTTCCGTAATTAATCTGTTTAGTTCTAACTTTTAAAAATAAAATACCAGGTTTCACTTTTGGGTTAAACGTTATTTCGTTTTTACCTACAGTTAGTTTAGCAGGTTTAGAATAAATTTCTTTTCCAGTAATATCATATAAAGAAATAATAGCATCTGATGTAGCATGACTAAACAATACTAAGTTTATATTTCCTTTAGTAGGATTTGGATATGCAATAAAACGATTTTCAAGTTTCTCAAAACTTTCAATTCCTCCAAGAATTTGGTCTTGAGTTGCCGTTTTAACAAACTTTACATCAGAAATAGTTAAATCTAATTCAGTATTATTTGCTTCAACAGGTAAAAATGTAAATGTAATTGTGGTTAAATCTTCTGCAGTCATTTTATCCGTTGAACCTGTAGAAGTAAAGTAATCGAAAGGAACATAATAGACTTGCTCTTCGTCTAGTAGATCTACCATTAACTTATATTGTTCTTTCCATTCTATTATAGACGATTTTATCAATCCTAATTCAATTAAACCATTTCCTTTTGCTTTAAAAGACAAATATTTATATTCTGAATAATCTGCAGATAAGTTACCTGGTAATAAAGATTTATAAATTATTAAATCATCAGACTCACCAGTAGCATTAATTTTTACGTTTCTATTAAACTCTAATTCTTCATCTTCATATTCTCTATCAAAATTATTAGAAACAACAAATTCATTTACTTGCATGTTTTGAGAATCATAATCTAATCCCCAATTACCGTCTGCATGATAAAAATTATCTTGCAAAACATTATCTATAGTAACTAAACCATTATATTCATATCCGTCATTAATATCAATTCTTAAAACCTGCTCTAAAGCGTCATTAGTTGGATTATAAATTTGATTTGAATTTTCTGTTGTTTCAGAAGACGTTTCCTCTATAAAAACCTCTGTATTTAAACCTTTTTCATTGCTTTTTAATTTAATAATTAAATCTGATTTATCTCTAGTTATTTTAGCAGCAAATGCTTTAGGAATTTTTTGAACTTCGTTTTGATTTACAGGAATGTATGCTTTTAAATTGGATAAAATATCGCCTACTAATTTTTTAGTATCGTCGTAATTTGTAGACCATACTTGAAAATTATATACTTCGTTAAAATATGTATACTCACTTACATTCCAATTTGTTTGTAACGTATAGCTTTGATCACTCGCATTTTTAGCCGCAACAAAAGAAATTACATACTCTACAATATTATTTTTTTGCTTAATTCCTTGTATCAAGAAATTATAACCCTCTAAAGCAACTGTTTTAATATTTAAAATTTCGGCACCTTTTAAACGATCACAAGATGCTTTTGTATGATTGTATATTTTATCTGTAGTTCTAATACCTAACACAACTCCTTTTGTTTTTCCATCAACTGAAAAATCTACTGATAAAACCTCATCTGCCATTGTATAATCTAAAATATCTGTTGGTGAAGTTTCATTAGCAACATCACCAGCAATTAATTCTGTTGGAAACATCGATGTCATGGTTTGTGATTTGCTTTGATAAAGTAGTTCTTTCTCTTTTTTTACTTTATTGAAAACAGTTTCATCTGATTTTATAAGTTCTACCGGTTCACTATTTCTCTTTCTATTTATATAAATTTTAGAAATAGCATCTCCTAAACTCTCACTTTCTATACCTCCTTTATTTCCTGTAGTAACTTCATCAGAAGCAATAATTACAGAAATTGTTTCGGTTTGTGAACATCCATTTTTAATACCTGTTACTGTTAATTGATAGGAGCTAGCTGTTTCAAAATCGAACGTTACTGTTTTTTGATTAGGGAATAAACCAGAACCTTCTCCTTCTAGTTCCCATGAAAAAGAATCAAAATAAGTGTTATTTTCTAAAGTAAACTCTTTTGTAACAATACTTGTAGTAGAACTTATAGTTTCATCTGATATTACAGGCTTATTAGGAGCAACCAAAACAGTTATTGCGGTCGTTTTAACATCTGAACCATACGTATTGCTTGCTGTTAAAACCACATCGTAAACTCCAGATTCTGAATACGTTTTATTTGGGTTCTTTTCTGTGCTAGAAGTAGCATCTCCAAAGTCCCAAGAATATGTTATTGGATCTTTAGGTTGAATAACAGAACCTGTGCTTGACTGATTATCAAACAGAAATAAATTATTTTCTAGACACTCATTATTATTAACACTAAATTCAGCTAAAGGAGCAATACCTGAAGTAACAAAACTAAATGCTGGAGAATTAAATTTGGTATATTGTATTTCTCCTCCATCATGATTAAAAGATTTTCCAATTACTTGTCCTGAAATATTATTTTTATTTATTGTTTTAGAAATATTTGCAAAAGGTGCCAGTATTGAACCAAAAACAGCCTCGTTTCCTACAATATTTAGTTCAGTTGTATTAAAGAAGTTATAGAGTACATACGAACTTTCTGTTAAACCAACTGTATTTTGTTCCCAAACAGACCAATCAAAAATACCTGCTGCATCTACATTAATAACTAAAACTTTATGCTCACTTGGTTGTTCTTTAAAGCTAATTGTAGATACATTATTTAAATCTGAACCATTAATATTTAAATAATTAGTTCCATTTTGTAAATCGATAGTTACTAAATTAGGAAGATTTGTATTTCCTATACTGATAGTATCATTATCTGTTAAATGTGCATTGTTATTTATTTGAGATAAACTTAACGAATTTGTTTTTAAGGCTTGAAAAGCAAGTGCAAAATCTAATACGTTTTTTTCAAATACAGGATTATTCTTAGCAGAAACATTTAAAGAATTAATATCTCCAGATAATTGAATATTAGAGGTACTATTATAATTTGTATCGGAAGTTATTTTAATTGGACTTACTTCATTTGAAGAATCTTTATACCAAACAACAGAACCATCGCTTTCACCTATTTTAATATATTGACTTTCATTAGTCATCGATAAAACTGCATTAGAGAAATAATTAACTTTACCATTAACAATAAGACCAATATCGATATCTTCTAAAGTAAAACAATTAAAATTCTGTGAACCTAATATGTAATTACCTTTAATTAACAAATCTCCACCAGTAGCTATACTGCCATTTGCACTACCACTTGTAGCAGAAAAATTATTTTCTGTAAAAATATTAAAACACTTAGCAGGAGAAGTCGGATAATAATAAGCTTCTGTAGAAGCAAGACTTATCTCTACAGATTGTGTAACAACACAGGTATTACTACCACCAAAAATCTCAACAGTATAAGTACCAACATTAGTGTAATTAGCACTATTAATAAATAAATTTTTAGAAGTTGAGATTACATTATTAGGGTTTGAATCTTTGTACCATTTATATGTAATTTGATCGGAAGAATCTATTCCATAAATATCTGTATAATTAGGAACACCTAAATTAAAAGTTACTGTTTGAACACCTGAAGCAGTAATAGGTATACTAATATTATCTCCTGCAGTTGCAGAAATATTTGAAAGTGGTGAAACTGTTATGTGTTCTGAATATATAGAAGCATCTGAATTACTTTGTCCAATATTTTCTTCACCATTTACCGTACCCAAAGGTAGTGGAATTCCATTTTTATTAGACAAAACACCAAGGTTTCCAAAACTACCTCCATTACTACCATCAGCTAAAGTTGCTGTTGCAATTAATCTGTTACTTCCTTCTGT
Organism: uncultured Polaribacter sp.; assembly: GCA_905480405.1. Taxonomy (GTDB): domain Bacteria; phylum Bacteroidota; class Bacteroidia; order Flavobacteriales; family Flavobacteriaceae; genus Polaribacter. Next base: position 16,020 of record CAJQQH010000014.1, read on the forward strand.
AACATCAGGACAACCATCATTATCAGAATCTGTGTCTCTACTATCTATTAATCCATCATTATCTGTATCTAATTCTGGAACAGTCCATTCTTGACCATTAACTCCTCCAATATATGTTGGAATGATAATCTTGTCTTTATATTCAATACTAGAAACACCATAACCTTCATCCGTATCGCTAAGAGCAATTGGAGAGATTAAACCTCCATTATCAAAATCATAATCTAAACTAATATCAAGTTCAGGATCATTACCTACAGTATGTTTTGCAGCTGTTTGCGTAAACCTTATTCCTTTTTCAGTATTTTCAAACCTTATTTTTACAGCTTTTACATAGGTTCCTCCAAAAAATGGAACCCAAAATTCATCTCCATGTGCCAAAGTAGCAGGCAAATCTACATAAACAGAAGTAGGAACCAGTATCCAACTACCATTAATAGTTATTATTAACCCTTCGTTTCTTAAGGCAAATAAATCTTCAAAACCTTCATCTTTATCTAAAATACCATCATTATCATCATCTAAATCATAAACATCTAAAACACCATCTCCATCGGTATCTATTTCTACTGATGTAGTTGTTTTTGGTATTCCTAAAGTGTCTTTAGTTTTTAAAACATACTTACCTTCATTTAGCAAATTAATTTTTGATATTGTTGAAGATGAGAAGCAATTAAAAGGTAAAATAAAAAGTAAAAAAACAATTAATGAAACCTTATAAGCTTTAAGGTTTTTTATTTTTTTTTCTCTTAATCTTCTTTTTATAAAGAAAGATAGCACAACAGTAGTTGTACTTGTATTAATAATTTTCATAGCGGGGGATTACAATGATTATGTAAACAATATTAACCCTTTTATTTTTAATAAACAAAATTATTTAAGATAATTATCATTTTAACACACAGATTACTAGAGTGTTAAAAAACAAAAAACAGGTATAAACACCCTTTTTCAATAGGGTGTTTATACCTGTTTAAAAAATATAATTTTATATATAAAAGGATCTAAACCTATAAGAAAAAACTTATTTTATCTTCATAGACTTAGCTATAGCCTCTAATTCAAAAACAAATGCTCTTTTATTTACTGAAGGTGCATAAGTAAATCCTTCAAAAATAATTAACCTGTTGTTCTTTTTATCAACCACAGTATAATTTAAAAAAGGACCTGCCATAAAATCGTTTTTAACTTCCCATTTCCCACGAGTTTCAAATGCTTTTTTACCATCAACTTCTGCATCAAAAGTAAACGGTGTATATGCTTTTTCCGTAATCATATGCATCGTTTCTGGGTCTGAACCTGGTATATATTTTTTTCCAATACTATCTCTTACAGCAACAATATTGTCTGCTATATTACTTTCATCAACCAAAGGTACAGCATACACCAAAATATTATTACTCCCAGTTTTAGCGATTCCGCTAGTTAAATGATTTCTAAGCCAAAGAAATTCTCCTGTATCTTCTACAGTTCTAAATTTATTAGGTATTGTAAAAGATATATTTAAATTTTCAAGTGTTTTATATGCAGAATCATCTAATTTATCCTTGCTAAATATGTTTTGTGTGAATTTAATATCAGATTCTGTAAAAATACTTTTAATTTCATTTTTGTGTTTCTGTAAAAGTTTAAGAATCGTTGTATCATCTTTTGCTTGCACATAAACAATTGTTTGTGGTTTTGCATAGACATCTGTTTTAACAGAAAAACCTTCATTTTCAGATTCAGAAATTATTAAAATATTTCTACCGGCACTCATCATAGAACTAAATCCGTTTGGTGCAACTTGCGATACTTTTAACACTGGCTCTGGTTGTGGTAAACCTACCATTAACTCCCCAAAAGAATTTCTTATTTCTTTACCAATTTCACCATTCCAATCCGTAGTTTTAGTAACTACCATTACTTTGTTTAACTTACCAATAGAACTCCTTAAAATTACCTTGTCGTTCCCTACACAAGATGTTAGAAAAAGAGCGATTATTATACTTGAAATTATTTTTTTCATGGGTTTAGTTTTTAAAAATTTTAAGTTTAGTTCCAGGTTTTAAACTTTTAACACTCCAAATATTGTTCCACTTTTTAATTTCATCAACAGAAACATTATTAAATTTTCTTGAAATCTTCCAAAGTGAGTCTCCACTTTTTACAGTATAAACCTCATATTTACCTTTTTTTGTTGAAATTACTTCCTTTTTGTTTACAGATTTTTTACTAACAGAAAAAGGTACTTTCTTGGGATAAATAGACAATCTCTGTCCTATTTTTAAACGACTACTTTTAAGATTATTCCAACGTTTTACACTACTAACTCTTACACCAAATTTATTGGCAATTTTACCTAAATAATCTCCATTTTGAACTCTATAACGAATACGTTTATCCATTTCGAAGTACTTAGGTATAGGTTTTTCTCGTTTAGCATCGTCTACTTCTGCTAAGGCATAAAGTTCTTTTTCTTTATCTAAAAACTCAATTGTTTTATTGCTAGGTAATCTTACAGCATAATTTCTATCTTTTACAAAAGGAATAATATCTAATTTATAAGACGGATTTAAAAAAGAAATTTCTTCTTCATCTAAATTTAAAATCTCTGAAATTTGATCAAAACTTACCGTTCTTTTTACTTGAATTGTATCTGTCTGAAAGTCGAAGTATTTTGGAAGCTCTGAGTAAATTTTATGCTCATTTGCATATTCAAAAATATACATAGTTGCATAAAAAGCAGGAACATAACCTGCTGTTTCTTTTGGTAAAAAAGGTCTAATATTCCAATAGTTTCGATAACCTCCAGAACGTTTAATCGCTTTTCTTACATTACCAGGTCCAGAATTATAGGCAGCTAAAGCTAAATCCCAATCGCCAAAAATCTTATATAATTGACTTAAATATTTACAAGCAGCAATTGTTGCTTTTACTGGATCTTGGCGTTCATCTACATAAGAACTAACTTTTAAATCAAATTGTTTACCAGTACCATACATAAATTGCCATAAACCTGTTGCTCCAACTCTAGATTTTACTCTTGGTTTTAATGCCGATTCTACAATTGCTAAATACTTCATTTCCAAAGGAACATCATATTGATCTAAATGCTGCTCAAACATTGGAAAGTAATATTTTGCCTTTGCCATGAGCTTTGGATAATACTTACTACGGTACAATAAATAGCTATTAATTACTTTTTCTAAAGAAGTATTAAATGCTAAATTAAAGGGTGTTTTATCGTTTAAAAGAGATAACCGTTGTTTTAATAAAGCAGTTGTAAGCGCACTTTTAGAATTACCAACTATATCTTTATCTGCAATTACATACTCTAAAGTATCTATTAATGCAGAGTTAAATTTCTCTTCTATTAATAAACTATCCATCGTTTTTAAATCTAAATCAGAAATTAGATCTTGACGAAGTGTTTTTTTTATTGAATCTTTTGCAACAAATAAATCATCAGCTTCATAAACTATAGTAGTATCTTTTTCTTGTTGAGAAAAAACAGAAATGCTAAAAAATAAAAATAATAAAAATTTGTTCATATATTAAATATCTAATTCTACAGCTATTGGGCAATGATCAGAATGTTTTGCTTCTGGTAATATATATGCTCTAGAAAGTTTATCTTTTAAAGATTCTGAGACCATGGCATAATCTAATCGCCAACCTTTATTATTTGCTCTAGAATTTGCTCTATAACTCCACCAGGAATATTCTTGTTTCTCAGGATTCATAAAACGGAAACTATCTATAAACCCACTATTTATAAATTCTCCTAGCCAAGTTCTTTCTTCTGGTAAAAACCCTGAAACCCCTTTCATCTTTGGATTGTGAATATCTATTGCTTCATGACAAATATTGTAATCTCCACAGATTACCAAATTAGGAATTTCTTGTTTTAAATTAGTAATGTATTCTTGAAATTCATCCATATAATTAAGCTTAAAACTTAATCTTTCAGAATTTGTACCAGATGGTAAATAAAGGCTCATTACAGAAACAGTATCAAAATCTACACGTAAATTTCTACCTTCAAAATCCATCGATTCAATTCCGGTTCCATATTCTATGTGGTTTGGTTTTTCTTTACAAAAAACAGCTACAGAAGAATAGCCTTTTTTCTGAGCAGAAAACCAATAATGATAAGGGTAACCTGCGTTTTCAAACGCTGTAACATCTAATTGTTCTTTATGTGCTTTTGTTTCTTGAATACAAATCACATCTGGGTTCGCTGCTTGTAACCAGTCTAAAAATCCTTTTTTTAATGCAGCTCTAATTCCGTTTACGTTGTATGATATTATTTTCATGTATCCCTTTTAATTCTTCCAAAGATAAGAAAATACTCTTGTTTAAAACGAAACAATAATTAATGGTTACTTCATAAAAAGTGAGTAATTTATTTTCTTTTCTCTCTCTATTTTAATAAAACTATTTCTTGTTGAAAACAATAAAAATAGAAGTACAAAAAATACGTTTTTGGAGTTTTCTTTTAAATTAAAAACCACAATTCTCATTGTGGTTTTATTCAATATAAATTTGTGACTAACATTCTCTTAAATATCCATTTCTGGTATATCACCATTAACAATTAAAGTTCCCTCTGTAGCGGCTTTAATCTCTTCTACAGTAACACCAGGAGCTCTTTCTAATAGATGAAACTCATTATTTTTTACTTCTAAAACTGCTAAATTTGTAACTACTTTAGTTACACAACCCACACCAGTTAAAGGCAAAGAACATTCTTTTAATATTTTAGATTCTCCACGTTTATTTGTATGCATCATTGCAACAATAATATTTTCTGCAGAAGCAACTAAGTCCATTGCACCGCCCATTCCTTTTACCATTTTCCCTGGTATTTTCCAGTTGGCAATATCTCCATTTTGTGCAACTTCCATAGCACCTAAAACAGTTAATTGAACATGTTTTCCACGAATCATAGAAAAACTTGTTGATGAATCGAAAATAGAACCACCATCTAAAACTGTTACAGTTTGTTTACCTGCATTAATTAAATCTGCATCTTCTGTTCCTTCAATAGGAAAAGGTCCCATACCTAACAACCCATTTTCAGATTGAAATTCAACTTCAATTCCTTCTGGAATATAATTAGCTACTAAAGTCGGTATACCTATTCCAAGATTTACATACCATTTATCTTGTAACTCTTTTGCGATTCTTTGTGCTATTTCTTGTTTACTTAATGCCATGATTTACAATTTAGGAGTAACAGTTCTTTGCTCAATTCTCTTCTCATACTTTTCACCTTGAAAAATACGTTGTACAAAAATTCCTGGAATATGAATTTGATTTGGATCTAATGTTCCTGCAGGAACCAATTCTTCAACTTCTGCTACTGTAATTGTAGCTGCACCACACATATTTGGATTAAAATTACGTGCAGTTCCTTTAAAAATTAAATTACCTGCTGTATCTCCTTTCCAAGCTTTTACAAAAGCAAAATCTGCCTTAAAAGCTGGTTCCAAAACATACATTTTACCATTAAACTCTCTAGTTTCCTTACCTTCTGCAACTTCGGTTCCATAACCTGCTGGTGTATAAAATGCAGGAAAACCTGCTTGCGCAGCTCTACATTTTTCTGCTAAAGTACCTTGTGGTGTTAATTCTACTTCTAATTCTCCAGATAACATTTGGCGTTCAAACTCATCGTTTTCTCCAACATAAGAAGAAATCATTTTTTTTATTTGTTTGTTTTGTAACAACAAACCTAATCCAAAATCATCTACACCTGCATTATTAGAAATACAAGTAACATCTCTAACATCTAATTTAACCAATTCAGAAATTGCGTTTTCTGGTATACCACATAAACCAAAACCACCTAACATAAAAGTCATTCCGTTTTTAACACCTTTAAGAGCTACTTTAACACTTGCTACTTCTTTGTTTATCATAAAAAATGTATGTTTTAAATTATCATTATATGTATCTGAAACAAGATCAGTATTAATTAAAAATCAGTATCCTCTTCAGTAATTTTATCCTTTTCTTCTTCAGTTTTTTTATCACAATCTATATTAATAGATAATTTTTCTGGCTTTTCAAATTTTTCTTTACTAATATTCAAATCCTTATCAGCGTAACATTTTCTCATAAATAAAGCCCAAGAAGGTAAAGACATTGTAGCTCCTTGTCCTTTTGTAATACCTGCAAAATGGGTTGCTCTATCTTCTCCACCAGTCCAAACTCCTGTTGCTAAATTTGGCACAATTCCCATAAACCAACCATCAGATTGATTTTGAGTTGTACCTGTTTTACCAGCTATTGCGTTTTCAAATTTATAAGGAAAACCTGTTACTGCTTTTCCTCCAGATGTATAACCAGAACGTAATCTTACTCCAGAACCAGATTGTGTAACTCCTTCTAGTAAATCTAAAACTACGTACGCAGTTTCTTCACTTAAAACCTCTTGTGTTTCTGGTACAAAATCTTTTAAAACAGTTCCGTTTTTATCTTCAATTCTTGTAATAATCATTGGGCTAACTCGTAAACCTCTGTTAGCAAAAGTACTATATGCGCTTACCATTTCTAATAAAGATAATTCTACAGCTCCTAATGCAATAGAAGGATTTGCTTGAATTTCTGTTTCTATTCCAGCAGATTTTGCTAAACGAACAACATTTTCCGGCCCAACTTTATCTATTAATCTTGCAGACATTGTATTTACAGAACCAGCTAATCCATCTTTTAAGGTAAGCATTCCGCCATACTTCTCATTTGAATTACCGGGTGTCCAAGCTTCCGGAATACCATATTTACCTTGAGGAATTGTGTATGGTGTGTTTGGAAACGCGTCACAAGGAGACATTCTTAATTGATTAATTGCTGTTGCGTATACAAATGGTTTAAATGTAGAACCTACTTGTCTTTTTTGTTGCGCAACGGCATCATATTTAAAATGTTTATTATTAATACCACCAACCCAAGCTTTTATATGACCTGTTTGTGGCTCTATAGATACTAATCCAGATCGTAAGAAATGTTTGTAATACTTAATAGAATCCATTGGAGACATAATAGTATCTCTATCACCTTTCCAAGAAAAGACTTTCATCTTTGTTTTCTTTTTAAAAATTTCATCTATTTCTTTAGATGATTTTCCTATCTTTTTTAAACGCCTATATCTTTGCGAACTTCTTTTAGCTCTATCAAAACTCCTTGCTATTTCTTTTCTATCTAAATCGTAAAAAGGAGCTGTTTTGTTTCTTTTTTGCTCTTTAGAAAAGTATGATTGTAAATTAGACATATGTTCTTTTACTGCTTCTTCTGCATATTTTTGCATTCTAGAGTCAATAGTAACATAAATCTTTAAACCATCACTAAAAATATCATACTGTTCTCCATTAGACTTTGGGTTTTCCTGAACCCATTTTCTCATCATTTTTTGAAGGTGTGCTCTAAAATATGTAGCATAACCATCACTATGACTTTCTGGTGTATAATTAATATTTAAATCTAATTGTTGAAGCTTTATTTTTTCTACTTCAGTAATTAAACCATTTCGTGTCATTTGCAATAACACAACATTTCTTCGTTGCTTTACTTTTTGCGCTCTTCTTAATGGGTTAAAATAAGATGCGTTTTTTAACATCCCAACCAACATTGCAGATTCTTGTATTTCTAAATCTTTAGGCTCTTTACCAAAATAAATTCTTGCTGCAGAACGTATACCAACTGCCTGATTTATAAAATCGTACTTATTTAAGTACATAGCAATAATTTCTTGTTTTGTATATTGTGATTCTAGCTTTGTTGCTACAACATACTCTTTCATTTTTTGCCCAATCCTTTTAAAAATATTTCGTGAGGCTTTCCCAGTAAATAGCATTTTTGCCAATTGTTGGGTTATTGTACTTGCACCACCGCTTCCTGGCTTTAAAATAGCTCTTCCTAAACCTTTAAAATCGATTCCGGTATGCTCATAATAACGTTCATCTTCAGTTGCCACTAAAGCATTTACTAAGTTTTCTGGCAATTCGCTAAATTTAACTGGTGTTCTATTTTCTTTCGCGTATTTACCAATGGTAACACCATCAGCAGAAATTACCTCTGTTGCTAAATTAGTTTGTGGGTTTTCTAACTCTTCAAAAGTTGGTAATGCTCCAAAACCACCTGCAGAGGCTGTAAAAAAAAGTAATACTATTATTAGAAAACCTCCTAAGATAAGTCCCCAAAATAAGATCAGATACTTTTTAAAATTTGTTGTTTCTTTCTTTGCCATTTTATTTTGCTTTTTCAACGCTAAAACCTACATCTTGCACTCCTGGTAAAAAAGGAATTGAATTAACTTCTTCGTTTTTTCTCATAGCATGACGAATGTTTAACAAATATTTCCCTGATTTAGGAAACACTTTTTTCTCTTTATAAAATAATTTATTTTCTTTAATATCTGTAAACCCTTTTCCCAAAAAACGGCCTGTTTTATCAGACATTTCGTATTGTAATGTATCAATAATTTTATCGCCACTAGGAAAATTTAATTCTGTAATTAAATACAGATTACTAAATGGATAGTCTTTATTATTTCTAATATTGATAAACAAATCTTTAGCTGAAACTGTATCAACTACATCAAACTCAAAAGAAACATTTTTATGCGCCTCCCAAGAAGCACTTGGTAATGATTGGTATTTTGTAAACTCAATATTATCACTACAAGAAACAAGGAAAATAAGAACAATTAAAAAAACTAAAATTCTATTTTTCTGGAGAACTGCTTCCATCTTTGGGTTTATTGTTGTTTCTATTTCTATTGTTTCT
>CAJQQH010000015.1 GCA_905480405.1 uncultured Polaribacter sp.
AGAGCGATTATTAAATTCTGTATTTATTGGTAACCTGAAAACATTAACAGATGACTATAGAAATAAAGCAGCACATATAAGCCAAATAGATAATGGAGCAGCAGAATCTTTTTTAAGTTTAGGAAAAAGTGTACTGAATGAATTACTAAACGCTTTAAAGTAAAATAGAGAATGATAAATACAAAAATGCCAACGCTCAAAGCCATACACATTTACAATTCGCACCAGCCAACGCTACACCAAAAATTGCAAAAGAGTATGTCTCGCCAACTCTCAATTCTGAACTAAATAACAAATATCAGAAAAACAAGCTGAATGAAAAAGCACTACTTACAACATGCGTATATAACACATAACTTCTGAAATATTTTCGTGAATGAGTTTTTGCCATTATATATATTTCAATGAAATAAGATTGCATTTATCTTTAGATAATAAAAAACCAAATATGGTATATCAATTATCAGCTTAAATCAATTTTAACCTGTAGCCGTATTTCAGGACTAGACATAAAACTGAAGAATCTCAAATTAAACTTTAAATTTTTTAATTAACTTTTTTGGTGTAAATTAGCACCAAAATAAATAAATTATGGCAAGACAAAGTATTTCATTTACTCAACCGAATGATGAGTGGTTGAAAAATCAAGTTGACAGAAAAGAGTATTCTACAAAAAGTGAACTTGTTAACGATTTAATTAGACAGGCAAGAAAACAGCAAAGACAAATTGATTGGATTAGTGCTAAATTGGAAAAAGCCGAAAATAGTGGATTTACGAATTTAAGTAAAGAACAAATATTAGCGGAATCAAAGTCTTTAATTTAATGACTAATTATAGATTAAGTAATCTAGCAAAAGAAGACTTATTAAGAATTCATAAATACGGAGTTGAAAAATTTGGAATGATCATCGCTGATAAATATTTTGATTCCTTATTTGAGAATTTTGATATTATAGCTGAAAACCCATTTTATTTTGAATCTGTAGATTATATTAAAGCTGGATATAGGCGCTGTGTTTCTGGATCTGATAGTATTTATTATAAAGTAAATAATAATATTGTGGAAATTATGGCGATAATTGGAAAACAAGATTTAAAAAATATTAAATAATTACATTAGCCAACACGCTCACCTTACAAATTATAAGTATTACTTTTTTTTTAAAATAAAAGATTATAATAAGTTTCAATTGATAAGACGCAAACTACATGCTTAATGCTCTCCACTTTTCAAAAGCTCTGGAAACCTCTTTTTAAATTTATTTAATCTAGGTACAGAAACTGCTTTTACATAACCTTGGTTTGGGTTTCTACGTTCAAAATCTTGGTGATACTCTTCTGCCTCATAAAACTTTGTATGTTTTGTAACTTCGGTTACAATTTTACCATTGTACACTTCTTTGTTTAATTTGGCAATTGCGTTTTCTATTATTTTCTTTTCAGTATCGTTACTATAAAAAGCAATTGATCTATATTGACTTCCATAATCTGGATGTTGTCCATTTACAGTTGTAGGATCATGAGAGCCATAAAATACATCTACCAACGTTTTAAAACTAACTTTTTTAGGGTTGTAATACACAGCAACGGTTTCTGAATGCCCAGTTCTACCAGTTCCTATAGTTTGGTAGGTTGGATTTTTAGTATGACCGCCTGCATAACCAGAAACAGCTTCCTCTACTCCTCTTACACTCTCAAAAACAGCCTCTACACACCAGAAACAACCACTAGCAAAATAAGCCACTTTCGTATCTTTAGAAGGTACAAAAGTTGTTTTATTTATTTCTTCTTTTTTAGAAAAACTCATGCAAGAAATTAGTAACACAATTGTAGTTAGCACAAAAACTGATTTTATATTTTTCATATTCTATCTTAATTTAAAAGGAAATCTTAAAATCTTTATCATTAAAAATGCATCAAAATTATATTGAGTTAACAAATTTAACAAGAACGTTTATATAAAAAGAATTTGCACTAAGAAAACCAACCTAATTCTTAGTACAAATTCCCGAACTTTTAACTCGATTAAAAAAACTCGAATTATTATAATAGTCGTATGTTTATACCAGTTCATACAATTTGTTTACAACTTTAGCATTTTGTTAAGAAACCTAGTTGTACAAAAGCGATTAGATAATTACTTTTGTTACTCAAAAATTTAAAAAATTAAATGGAGCATTTTATAGTTTCTGCACGTAAGTACCGTCCGCAAAATTTTGTGGATGTTGTTGGGCAACAAGCCATAACCAATACGTTAGAAAATGCTATAAAAAACAATCATTTAGCACAAGCCTTATTATTTACAGGTCCTAGAGGAGTTGGTAAAACTTCTTGTGCAAGAATCTTAGCAAAGCAAATTAACCAACAAGATGTTGAAGTTGCAGAAGATGAAGATTTTGCTTTTAATATTTTTGAACCCGATGCTGCATCTAACAACTCTGTAGATGATATTAGAAGTTTAACAGATCAAGTTCGTATACCGCCACAAACGGGTAAGTACAAAGTCTATATTATAGATGAGGTACACATGTTATCTCAAGCAGCTTTTAATGCATTTTTAAAAACGTTAGAAGAACCACCAGCGCATGCTATTTTTATTTTAGCAACTACAGAAAAGCATAAAATAATACCAACTATTTTATCTCGTTGTCAAATTTTCGACTTTAAAAGAATTGGTGTTTTAGATGCTAAAAACTACCTTAAAGTAATTTGCGAAAAAGAAAATATTACAGCAGATGATGATGCTTTGCATATTATTGCTCAAAAAGCAGATGGCGCAATGAGAGATGCTTTATCAATTTTTGATAGAGTTGTAAGTTTTTCTGGTAAAACGTTAACACGTGAAGCTGTTACAGAAAACTTGAATGTATTAGACTACGATACGTATTTTAATATGACAGATTTAGTAATGGCTAACAAAATACCTGAGGTTTTAAATGCTTTTAACACCATTTTAGGTAAAGGTTTTGAAGGACATCATTTTATAAACGGATTTGCAAGTCATTGTAGAGATTTATTGGTTGCTAAAGATAAAGTAACATTAGATTTATTAGAAGTTGGCGATGTTGCTAAAAAGAAATATTTAGAACAAGCAACAAAAGCGAGTATTCCGTTTTTAATGCAAGCTATTAACAAAGCAAATGATTGCGATTTAAACTACAGAGCTAGTAAAAACCAGCGATTACTGGTGGAATTAACGTTAATGCAGATTGCCTCTATCACTTTTGATGGAGAAAAAAAAAAGCCAGCTAACTACATAATTCCTGCTACTTTTTTCCAAGCACTTTCTCCTGCAGTTAAAGAAATTGCAAAACCAATTCAGAAAAAACCAGAAGTTGCAACACCACAAGCAATTGCTACACCAGAAAGAAAACTTCAAAAACCTATTTTAAGATCTGCACAAAAACGTGCTTCTTCGCTTTCATTAAAAAGTATACATCAGAAAAAAGAAGAAAAAAAGACGGTAGTAGAAGAGAATTTCGACAATCATCCAAAAGACCCTTTCGATGAGCAAAAATTAAATGTACTTTGGAAAGAGTATATCGTATTTTTAAATAAAAATGGAGAAAGAAGTATGGCTTCTATTGTTGGTACCGATGTACCAAAACTAGCAGAGAACTTTAAAATTCATTTTACGGTTCCTAATAAGTTAATGGAAGATCAATTTAAAAAAGGAAGATTAGGTTTGTTAAAATTCTTACGATCTAAATTAAATAATTATGGGATCGATATTCTTGTAACTCTAAATGAAACAGTCGAGAAAAAATTTGCCTACACACCTATTGAAAAATACAATAAACTAAAAGAAAAGAATCCTTTATTAGAGAAATTACGACAAACTTTTGAACTAGATATGTAACAATAAGATCTTTATAACTACTTATAATTATATTTTATTATTAAAACCTTTTTGTAAGTCTACCAATATGAATTATTTTTTAGGAATTGCTTTTATTTTAATTGTTTGGTTTCTAATTAGTAACTTTTTAAAAAAAAGACGTTTAAAAAAATTTAGAGCAGCTTTAAGCAATAATTGGGGCAAACAAAAAAAGAAAACATATTACAACTTCTTTGTAATTGGCAAATACTTTTATAACAACTCTCATAAAAACAAAGCGTATCATATTATATCTGATAAAACTGCTATTGATTTTGATATTGATGACATTTTTAAATTTATAGACAGAACATCTTCTAAAATTGGTCAGCAATATTTGTATTATAAATTAAGAACTATCAATACTATAAACGAGCTTTTAAAGTTTGATGAGTTAACACGTATTTTTAAAGAAAATAAAGAACTTAGTATTTCTTGTCAGTTAGAATTGGCTAAACTAAACAACAATAATTCCTATTACTTAGAAGAATTAATTAACGACAAACAACTTGATAAACCCAAGCATTTATGGTTTATTCGCTCGTTAACAATTATAGCAATCGTTAGTTCTATACTCGCCTTTATTTATCCATTATTTGGTCTTTTATTGATTCCTATTTTGGCAATAAACATGGTATATCACTATAAAAACAAACATAGTGTCACTTATTATTTAAATGGAGTAAATCAGCTTTCCAGAGCATTAAAAGTAAGTAAAAAATTAAGTTCTAATGCTAAAATAGCTTCACATTTTAAAGACTTAACTTTTATCAATAGAATACAAAAAATTAAGTTTAAGACAGAATTTATAGCTTTTGAAAAAAACGTGAGTAATGAATTTTTATTCGCTTTTTGGTTTTTATTTGAAATGATAAAAATTATGTTTAATGTAGAATATTTAATGTTCTATAGCTTTTTAAACGCTATTTCTAAAGAACGAAAAAGCATTGAAGATTTATTTCTTTTTATTGGTAAAATTGATGTTGCAATTTCTACGGCTTCTTTAAAGTCTGGAAATTTAAAAATATGCATACCAACTTTTAATGAATTAAACACGTTAGAAGTTCAAAAAATTTATCATCCTTTAATAGAACAATGTATTGCAAATGATGTAACCTTATCAAATAAAAGTATACTATTAACAGGTTCTAATATGTCTGGAAAAACAACATTTATAAGAACCATTGCTGTAAATAGTATTTTAGCTCAAACTTTAAACATTTGTTTTGCTAATGTATACAATGCTCCTTTTTACAAAGTGTATTCTTCTATTAGAATTACTGATGATTTGTTAGACAATACTAGTTATTATTTACAAGAAGTATTAACGGTTAAAGAATTAATAGAAGCTTCTAAAGACAAAATGCCTTGTTTATTTGTACTGGATGAAATTTTTAAAGGAACAAATACAATTGAACGTATTTCTGGCGGAAAAGCGATATTATCATTCTTAAACAAAGTACAACACACAGTTTTGGTATCTACACACGATATTGAACTTACAGAATTACTGCAAAAAAACAATTACGAATTATTTCATTTTAGTGAACAAGTAGAAAACAACGAACTCTATTTTGACCATAAATTAAAGAAAGGAAAATTGAAAACGAGAAATGCTATTAAGATTTTAGAGCTTTACAATTATCCTTTAGAAATAATTAAAGAAGCTAAAAGCATTGAAAATAAACATTTTTCTTAAAAACCTAAACACCTTTTCCTAAATATATTATAGTACAATTATCTTTAGACGCATCACTTTTTTCAAATTCTGGTATTAAGAACAACTGCTCTCCTTTTTTAATAAATAAAGGGATAGATTTAAGCTCGTTAAATAACTTAGAAAGCATATTTTTATATGATTCTTCAGAAGTTATTTCTACTTCATAAATTTTTGGATTGTCTCTAAAAGCTTCACTTAAGTTTATATAATCATCTTTAGGTGTAAAAAACTTGTTTTTATCTTCAATATTATAATTTGATACCTCTTTAGATGTTGCTAATCTATAAGCACCATGCTCTCCAAATTCTTTTGCAAAACTATTTATAGCAAATTCATTAACAGCATCACTACCCGTCATTGCTAATAAATAACCAACATCATTTAACTCTATATTATCAGTTAAGTCATCATCATAAATATTAACAGTAAAAGCCTCTAAGCCTATAGACTCTGCTTGTTCTATATAAGTTCTATTAGAATCTATTAATAC
>CAJQQH010000016.1 GCA_905480405.1 uncultured Polaribacter sp.
AGTTTTTGCCGTTATATATAATTCAATGAAGTAAGATTATAATTATCTTTAGATTTTAAAACACCTAATTTGGTATATCAATTATCAGCATAATTAAATTTTAACCTGTAGCCGTATTTTAGGACTAGACATATAAAAAAAACTGAAAAATGAAAAAAACATTACTTATAATCTGTCTTATTATTTTATCTTCATGTGAAAAAGAAGAAACAATAATTAACTTTTTAATAAAAACTGAAGCTTTTCAATCAAATACTAATTGTATGAATGGAGGCATTTCCATTCATTCAGGTCTTGATTTAAACAATAATACAATACTGGAAGAAAACGAAATAACTGACATAGAATACATTTGTAACGGTGAAGATGGTGTAGATGGTGAGAATGGACTTCAAGTTTTAGTTATTATTAATGATGAAATTGCCGGTGATAATTGTCAATATGGAGGAAAAAGAATTATTGTAGGATTAGACACTAATGAAAATAATATCCTTGAAGAAAATGAAATATCATCAGAATCTTTCGTTTGTAACACTTCTTCAAGTGTTTTAAATATAGTAACTATTGGCGATAGCTTAACAAATCCATATTCGGACGATTTACAACAATATTTAGGTGAAAGCTATAATATATTATCAAGAGGTATTGGTGGAGAAGATATTAATGAAATTGGTTTTAGACAAGGAGGTATTCAAATGTATTTTGAAAATGAGCTGATTTTACCAGGAGATGGAAGTGTCATCGAGTTAGGGGATGTTGTTGGATCTAGCGGAATGATTTCCAACTTTAATGGTAGAGAAATTAATCCTATATTACAAGGTGGAGCTTGGATGATAAACCCTTGTTATGTTGGTAATATTGAATGTACTCTTAGGTGGACTGGATCTGCTCATAATGATACAAATGGTAAGTTTACTTTAAAGAGAAACATTACTAATTCAAGTAATTCTATAATTCCTGTAAAGACATTCTGTTTACCAAAAATGGCTTATGAATTAAGAAAAGAAGTTCAAATAATTTTTATGGGGCAAAATGGAGGATACGATAATAATGAACAATTATTAGAAGCTTTTAAAAAGTGTACTGAATATTTAGGACATGGAAACTTTATAGTTATAACTTCTCATAAAAATTCAAGTTCTGAACTAAATGACTTGATGAGAAATGAGTATGGTCATAAATACATTAACTTAAAAACTCAAATGGATCGTTATGGTTTGGAATATGCAAATATAAATTCTACAGGAACGACATGGGCAGAAGAGTTATTAAGTGATAGTGTTCATTTCAATGAAATAGGACAATCTGTTATGGCTCAAATTGTTGGAAGCAGAATTCAACAATTAGGTTATTAATCTAAAAAATAATGAAAAGCCAGATTGCCAACACCATATATAATTTATTACTGGTTTTTTACCTACTTGCAATTTTTTTTTCGGATTTTATATGTTTGTAATTATTTATTAAATTAGTACTAAATTTACGCAACTAATCCTATATAACAACATTAAGAAAACTGAATTGAAAATTAGAGAAACCCATAGAAATGATTATACCATTTCAACTAACAAAGATAAATTAGATATTTTGAGCATTCACAGATTCCTTGCAAATGAAACTGATTGGGCTAAAGGAATTCCAATAAATACTGTGAAAACATCTATTGAAAATTCTTTGAATTTTGGACTTTATTACAAAAATAAACAAATAGGATTTGCTCGAATAATTTCTGACTTTTCTACCATTGCGTATTTAGGAGATGTTTATATCTTAAAAGAATTTAGAGGAAATGGTTTAAGTAAATGGCTTATAAATGAAATAATGGAACATCCAAACCTTCAAGGATTAAGAAGGTGGATTTTATTGACAGATACTGCAGAATGGCTTTACAAGAAATTTGGTTTTAGTAAATTAACTAATCCTGATTTTTATATGGAAAAGCATAATCGAAATGTTTATATCGAAAAATAAAAAACTTAAGTTATATATAATTTATTGCTAGCTCTAGCCTACTTACAAAAATTATAGCGAATTTTGTATTAGGTTTTTACTTTGTAAACGAGGTGCTTAAACATACAAAAAAAACTTAAAAAATATATTATCTATAATATAATGAAGTTCAGAAACAAACGAAGGTTACAAATCTTAAAACAATATATTGTTGGCTGGACAATTGCATTTGTATTCTTAAGTATTGTTAGAGGAGAAGGCACAAAAGACCTTGGTTCTGTTCAGATGGAAGTCTGGGAATCTATTTTAGTTTCTTTTATAATGGGTCCTTTCTTTGGCAGTATCTCTGGCTTTGCACAGATACTTACAGAAGAAAACGGGTATAAACAAATAGCATTTCAAAAACTGTTAATGCTTCGGTTTCTATTTGCAATTCTCTTTGTTACCTTTATTGTTGTATTATCCTATTTTGTTTTTAGTAAAGATATAAGTTTTGTTAATTTTGCTTTTGAACCTGGTAGTTTTGCTATCTATTTATATATCGTTTCTGTAGATATATTTATGTTTAATCTAAGGCAAGTAAACCTCTTTTTTGGCAGTGGTAATTTTTGGAAACTTTTTCGTGGTGAATTCTATACACCTAGAGAAGAAAAACGAATTTTTATGTTTTTAGACCTTCAATCTTCAACAACACATGCAGAAAACTTAGGTCATGTAGAATATAGTAAAATGATACAAGACTGCTTCATAGATTTAGGTATTGCTTTAGAAAACGATGCGGAAATTTATCAATATGTTGGCGACGGAGTAATATTAACATGGAAACTACAAGATGGAATTAGAGAACAAAATTGCCTTAATGCTTATTATAATATTAAAAAGCAATTAACCAAACGTAAAGAATATTACAAACAAAATTATAATTGTATTCCAAATTTTAAAGCAGGAATGAATTCTGGTATTGTTACTGTAGCTGAAGTTGGTAAATACAAAAAAGAAATTGCATATCATGGAGATACTATAAACACAGCTGCTAGAATTCAAGATCAATGTAATAAACTTAACCAAGAATTATTAATATCTGAAAGTTTAAAAAATGCTTTAAATGCTTCAGGTTTTGTTTTTTCTGAACTTGGAAGTATAGATCTTAAAGGAAAAGAAAAACAGACAAATCTTTTTGGAGTTCATCAAACAGAAAGCTGATAATAAAATATAAAGTACGCTCTTCTTGTTTTATTTATCTTAGTACCTTCTCAAAGAAACAAACAAGAACGCATTGTAAACAATTACCTTAAACTGTTAGCCAATAATAAAACCCTATTTAAACGGAATAAAATACTCAATTAAAATGCCTAAAAAAGGAAAAGCAAAAAACACGGTAAATAAAGCTAAACATACTCGGTTAATGAATCAAAAAATTAACAAAGTAAAGCTAGAAAAGCAATTAACGAAAGAGCGTTTAAAAGCTATTATAAAAAAAGCAAACGAAGAAAAAAGTAATGAATAGTAAATTACAATACTTTTTAGGTTGTTTTATCTCCGTACCCTTATTACCCCTTTTATATTTCGAAGGCAAAAAAATTAGAAAAAAAACACCTACATTACCCGAAGCTAAAGAACCCATAGGTTATATAAATAACAACTTAGATAAAACAATAAATATTCTTACAATTGGAGAAAGCACCATCGCTGGCGTTGGTGTAAAATACCATAAAAATGGATTTACAAGTTCTTTGGCAAATACACTTTCTACAAAATTTAAAAGCAATGTAAATTGGCATGTGTATGCGAAAAGCGGATTTACGCTAAAGCAAGTTTGTGATAAAATAATTCCTAAAATTACAGAAACCTCTGCAGATATTATTGTTATAGGTATGGGTGGCAACGATGCCTTTACTTTAAACTCTCCTAAAAAATGGGTTACTTCTGTTGAAAAAAGTATAAAATTATTGCAAGACAAATTCCCAGATACTCCTATCTTTTTCACAAATATGCCTCCAATAAAAGAATTTCCTGCCTTTACAAAAAGTATAAAATTTGTAATTGGCAACCTCGTTGAAATTTTGGGTAAAAGGTTAAATACAGCTATAATAAATAAAGAGAATGTTTTTTATAATGATGAAATTATAACCTTAAAGCAATGGAGTAAAAAACATAATTTAGATTACAGTAATTCTAAAACATATTTTAGCGATGGTGTTCATCCTTCAGAATTAACGTATAAATTATGGGGTAAAGAAATGGCTACATTTATTACTAAAAAATTGAATAATAAAATTTAATGCTGTAATATGAAAAAAAATATCCTAATTATTGGAGCAGGAATTTCTGGACTATATTTAGCTTATAGATTAAAAAAAGAAGGTTTTCAAATTAAGGTATTAGAAGCCAATAATAGAATTGGCGGAAGAATTTACACGAAAAAAACTAATGAAACAAAAGTTGAGTTAGGTGCAACTTGGCTTTGGAGATATAATGAAGAATTATTAAAAATTTGCAAAGAACTTAAGATCTCAATTTTTGAGCAGAACATGAATGGAGATGCATTGTACGAAGCTACAAAGACAGATTTACCTCAACGTTTTAAAGTGCCAAAAAACCAAGAAATTAGCTACAGAATTGTTGGCGGAACAACAACTATTTTAGAAAAAATGTTGGAAAAATTATCTACTGATGAGCTATTACTAAATCAAAAAGTTATTAAAATTGATGATTCTAAGGAAGCAATAAAAGTAACAACTAAGCATTCAGAGTTTATAACAGACATCGTTATTTCTACAATTCCACCTCAATTATTGGTAAATTCAGTAAAGTTTTCATCTAAATTAGACACTAATCTTATTCAAGTTGCAAATAACACGCACACTTGGATGAAAGACTCTATAAAATTTGCTCTTGTTTACAAAACGCCTTTTTGGAAAGATAAAAGTTTATCTGGTGTTGCTTTTAGTAATGTAGGTCCCGTTGCAGAAATGTATGATCATTCTAGTTTTGAGAATAAACATTTTGCTTTAATGGGCTTTTTAAATGGTAATTTAATACACGAATCTAAAAAACAAAGAGAATTAAAAATAGAAGAACAACTTTTTAAGTTTTTTGGAAAAGAAGGAAAAAACTACCTGTCTTATGAAGAAAAAATATGGAACAAAGATGAGCTTATTAATTTTAAAAACGAGAAATTAATACCTCCACATTATAATAATGGGCACGAAATTTATCAACAAGAATACCTAAATGATAGGTTTATAATTGCGGGTTCAGAAACTTCAAAAAAATATGGTGGTTATATGGAAGGTGCAATTTACAGAGGAAACCAAATTGTAGCACAATTAATACATAAGTTTCTATAAACAAAAAAACCTAAGCTTTCACTTAGGATTTTAATATCTAATTTATGATAATAATTATTTATCAATAGAACCTAAAACACGTTTCATAAAAGTATTTAAAGCTTCTTTCTTTGGAGCACCGTCCTTTATCATTTTATCAACCTCTAAAGCACCATACATATTAGAAATTAACTCACCAATAACATCTAACTCTTCATCTTTTAAAGATGAAACTTCTGTTAACGCTTCTAAGGTTTCAATCGTTTCTAAAACGTAATCCTGGTCGTTTTCTTCAATAAAATTTGTTAAATGTTTTATTACAGGTAGTTTCATTTTTTTTCTATTTAAAAATTAAAAGATTAAAGTAGATAAACAAAATTTTAGTCTTGTTATTTTTAATCTTTGAATCCTTTAATGTGTTTTATATAACTTCGTTTACTAAATCTTTTAAAACATCAAATTTGTTCGTTTGTGTTTGATTTACAATTTTACCATCAACAAAAGTTGCAAAAGTTGGTAAATTACTTACATCTGCAAACTTTCTACTTTCAGGAAATTTTTCTGCATCTGCAATCACAAAAACAACATCTTCATTTTCTGAAGCCAATTTTTTAAATTTTGGTTTCATAATTCTACAGTTTCCACACCAAGTTGCCGAATATTGAACTACAACTTTTTGGCTACCTGAAACTATTTCTCCTAGATTATCTTGACTTAATTCTTGTAACATAATAATTATGAATTTTAAATTATGAATTACGAATTGAGAACTCGTAATTCATAATTAATAATTAATTTTTAGTGAGAAGCTAAATAAGCTGCAGTTCCTTTTGCATTAGGCTGCATTGCATCTTTACCTTCTTCCCAGTTTGCAGGACAAACCTCACCTTTTTCTTGTACATGTGTTAAAGCATCTACTAAACGTAAGTACTCACCAACATTTCTACCTAAAGGCATATTGTTAATACTTTCGTGTTGTACAACACCATCTTCATCTATAATATAAGTAGCTCTATACGTTACGTTATCTCCTTCTACTTGTACCGTTTGTGTAGCTTCATCAAAAACTTCATTTGTAATATCTAAAATACCTAAAATTGAAGATAAGTTTCTGTTACTATCTGCTAATAAAGGGTAAGTTACACCTTCTATACCACCATTATCTTTAGATTGGCTTAACCATGCAAAATGTACTTCTGGTGTATCACAAGACGCACCAATTACAACAGTATTTCTTTTTTCGAATTCTCCTAATGCTGCTTGAAAAGCGTGTAACTCTGTAGGACAAACAAATGTAAAGTCTTTTGGATACCAGAATAATACTACTTTTTTCTTATTGTTTATAGCTTCTTCTAATACGTTTACTTTAAATGTATCGCCCATTTCGTTCATTGCGTCTACATTTAAATCTGGAAATTTTTTACCAACTAATGTTGCCATTCTATATAAATTTTATAATTATTAATATTCAATTTTTTATTTCTGATGCAAAGATAAAAAGGAAACCAAATAAAAAGTAAGTATTGTAATGGTTACTTTTGATATTATTATCAAATTTATTTATAGTTTTACGTAATTAAAATAGATAATTACTATGCTTATTTAATTTCCAAAAAAAATTTGTAATTTTAAAATGAATAAATAATAAATTTTAGTTATTCTAAAATAAAAACTATAGATAAAAATTATCAAAATAATTCTTGTAGGTTTGCACTCTAAGAATTAAAAAAAACAGAAAATGGATACTCAAAACGATATATCAAAATGCCCATTTATGGGAGGAACACAAAAACAAACAGCTGGTAATGGAACAAAAAATAGAGATTGGTGGCCAAATGAGTTAAAATTAAATATTCTACGTCTTAACGGAACAGCATCCAACCCAATGACTAAGAATTTTAATTATGCAGAAGCTTTTAACAGTATCGATTTTGCAGTATTAAAACAAGATGTTATCAATTTAATGACAGATTCACAAGACTGGTGGCCAGCAGATTATGGTCATTACGGACCTTTTATGGTACGTATGGCATGGCACAGTGCTGGTACTTATAGAGTTGGAGATGGTCGTGGTGGCGCAGGTTCTGGATCGCAACGTTTTGCTCCCTTAAATAGTTGGCCAGATAATGGTAATTTAGATAAAGCACGTTTACTACTTTGGCCTATTAAAAAGAAATACGGCGCCAAATTATCTTGGGCAGATTTAATGATTCTTGCAGGAAATTGTGCTATAGAATCTATGGGACTTGAAACTGCTGGTTTTGCCGGCGGACGTGAAGATATTTGGGAACCTGAACAAGACATTTATTGGGGTTCAGAAACAGAATGGTTAGGAAATGATGCTCGTTATGAAGATGGAAATTTAGAGAGTGATTTAGGTGCTGTACATATGGGATTAATTTACGTAAATCCTGAAGGTCCAAATGGAAAACCAGATCCTATTGCTTCTGGAATTGATATTAGAGAAACATTTGGTAGAATGGCAATGAATGATGAAGAAACAGTTGCTCTTGTTGCTGGTGGTCATACTTTTGGAAAAGCACATGGCGCTGCAAACCCTAACGATTTTGTTGGAAAAGAACCCGCTGGATCACCTATAGAAGAAATGAGTACAGGTTGGAAAAACACTTATAAATCTGGTGTTTTAGATGATACTATTACTAGCGGAATTGAAGGTGCTTGGACACCAAATCCAACAACCTGGGATCATGATTATTTTGATGTATTATTAAATTATGATTGGAAGTTAACCAAAAGTCCAGCAGGTGCCCATCAATGGAAACCATCTAATGCAAATGCTAGAAAAGCTCCCAAAGCAGGCGATGCAAATGGTACACAAGATTTAATGATGACAACTGCTGATATGGCTTTAAAAATGGATGCTAAATACTTAGAAATATCTAAACGTTTTCATAAAGACCATAAAGCTTTTGAAATTGCTTTCGCAAATGCTTGGTACAAATTAACTCATAGAGACATGGGACCTCTTTCTCGTTATTTAGGTTCAGATTTTCCTAAAGAAGAATTAATTTGGCAAGATCCAATACCTAAAGGAAAAATACTTTCTGAAAAAGAAACTACAGCACTAAAAGAACGTATTTTAAACACTGATTTAACAATTTCTCAATTAGTTACTACTGCTTGGGCTTCTGCTTCTACTTTTAGAGGTTCAGATATGAGAGGTGGTGCAAACGGAGGAAGAATTCGTTTACAACCTCAAAAAAGTTGGGCAGTTAACAACACATATGAATTAAATAAAGTATTAACTGTTTTAGAAGGAATAAAAAAAGAGTTTAATAATTCTGTTTCTATGGCAGATTTAATTGTTTTAGGAGGATCTGTAGCAATTGAAAAAGCTATAAAAAATGCAGGTTACTCAATCTCAGTACCTTTTACTTCTGGAAGAGGAGATGCATTACAAGAACAGACAGATATTCTTTCATTTAGCTATTTAGAACCAAGAGCAGATGGATTTAGAAATTTCATTAAAAAGGGTTTAAAACTAGCTGCTGAAGAATTATTGATTGACAAAGCACAATTGTTAACACTTTCTATTCCAGAAATGACTGTTTTAGTAGGAGGTTTAAGAGTTTTAGGCACAAATTATGACGCTTCTAAATACGGTGTTTTTACAGAAAATGTAGGCACACTTTCTAACGACTTCTTTACAACTATATTAGATTTTGGAATTACTTGGAAGGCAACTTCTAATGATGATACTTTGTTTGAAGGAAGCGATAGAAAAACGGGTAAAATTAATTACAGAGGTACAAGAGCTGATTTAATTTTTGGCTCAAATACAGAATTAAGAGCAGTTGCAGAAGTATATGCAGCAGACGATGCCAAAGAGCGTTTTGTAAAAGACTTTGTTACTGCTTGGGTAAAGGTGATGAATTTGGATAGGTTTGATATTAAAAAGTAAATAACATCTTTTAAAAGTAAAAAGGGAATCATTAATTTTTGATTCCCTTTTACTTTTAAAAAAATATTCTAAATTACTTACTTGCAAACAGTTTAATATCGTTTGCAGATACTTCTTTTTCTCCAAGTATAATTAAACGTTCAACAACGTTTCTCAATTCACGAATATTACCTGTCCAATCATATTCTTGCAATAATTTAATTGCTTCTAAAGAAAATGTCTTTTTAGGAGTTCCTTGTTGTTCAGAAATTTTTGAAGTAAAATAATCTACCAATAAAGGCACATCTTCTCTTCTTTCATTTAAAGAAGGAACTTTAATTAATATAACAGCTAACCTGTGATATAAATCTTCTCTAAAACGTCCTTCTGCTATTTCTACTTTTAAGTTTTTATTAGTAGCTGCAACAATTCTAACATTTACTTTTATATCTTTATCTGAACCTACACGTTGAATTTTATTTTCTTGTAAAGCACGTAATACTTTTGCTTGTGCAGACAAACTCATATCACCAATTTCATCTAAAAAAATGGTTCCTCCATTTGCAGCTTCAAACTTACCTGCTCGGTCTTTATTTGCTCCCGTAAAAGAACCTTTTACATGCCCAAACAACTCACTTTCTATTAATTCAGATGGTATTGCCGCACAATTCACTTCAATCATTTGTGCTTTAGATCTGTCAGATTTTTCATGTAGCCAATGAGCAACTAACTCTTTACCCGTTCCGTTTGGTCCGGTTATTAAAACTCTAGCATCTGTTGCAGCAACTTTTTCAATAATATCTTTAATATGTGAAATAGCGTCACTATTACCAATCATTTCATAGTTTTTACTAACCTTTTTCTTTAATCTTTTATTTTCTACTATTAATGTTTTAGTGTCTAAAGCATTTCTAACGGTATTTAAAAGACGATTTAAATCTGGTGGTTTTGAGATATAATCGAATGCACCTAAACGCATTGTATTTACAGCCGTATCTAAATCTCCATGACCAGAAATCATAACAATTGGTATTTCTGGCTTTATTTTTTTTGCTTTTTCTAATACCTCAACACCATCCATTTTAGGCATTTTAATATCGCATAAAACCAAATCGTAATCATTATTTTTAATCATTTCGATACCCAATAAACCATCTTCTGCTTCTTCAACATTGTAAGCATCATTTTCTTCAGAAATAATTTTCTTTAAAACTCTTCTAATCGCTGCTTCATCTTCTATAACTAATATTTTACTCATGTTTTTTTTAGTTTCAAAGCCTCAAGGTTTTAATACTTAAAATTTAAAATGCCCCTTAAATTCTCACTATTACAAGCCTTGTAACTGGTTATAATCTTATTTTTTTATGCTTTATTCTTTTCTCCAAAAACATGAACATCTCTTTGTGGAAAAGGAATTGAAACATTATTTTTTCTAAACGCTTTATCTATTTCAAAACGAATGTTACTTTGTGTAAACCGAACGTCAAAACTATTATTTAAGCTAAAAGTTACTCTAAAATTAAGAGAACTATCTGCAAAATCTGTAAATAACACCCTAGGTTCTGGCGTTTTTAATACCGTAGGTTGTGCTTTAGCAATATCTATTAAAATTTCTCTAACCAGTTCAATATTCGATCCATAAGCAACACCAACATCTACAGATTCTCTCGTTTCGGTGCCATTCTCTGTCCAATTAAACAAAATATTGGTTAAGTACAAATGATTAGGAATTACCAAAACCTTATTATCAATTGTTACAGCTCTTGTTGTTCTTAAACGGATTTCTAAAACCCTACCTACTTTACCATCTAATTCTATAATATCACCAACATGTACCGATTGATCAATTAAAATAAAAATGCCAGAAATAATGTCTTGAAATAACGTTTGTAATGCTAAACCAACACCAATTAAAAGAGCTGCTGATGCTGCAAAAACTGCCGTAACATTTACACCAGAAGCATGCATTGCTACAAGAAAAATAATTAAATAAACAAACCACTTTAAATAGGTAAAAACAGTTTCGAACTTATGTTTATCATTATCTGGTAACTTATCTGAAAATAATTTTCTTATAAATTTAAGTAGAACTGATGTTAAAAATATTGCTAAAATAATAAACAGTATACCTTTAAAACTTATACTAATTTCTTTTGTAAAGTTAAACGTATAACCTAAAATAGAATTTGCTTCTTCTAGAATGTTTTGCCCAACTTTTTCTAAGCTATCTTGCATTTATCCTTTATATTTTAACCATTTATATAAATCTTTATAGGTTGGTTTCTTACCATACATTAAAATACCAACACGATAAATTTTTGCTGCTAACCAAACCATAAAAACAAAAGTTACCAATAATAATGCCATAGAAATTACTAACTCATACCAAGATACTCCAAAAGGTACTCTCATTAACATAACTATAGGGCTTGTAAAAGGAATATGAGAAAACAGAACAGCCATAGAACCATGAGGGTCGTTTATTACTGTAGCAAAACCAACATAAACACCTAAAATTAAAGGCAGCATAATTGGCAACATAAATTGTTGTGTATCTGTTTCATTATCTACAGCGGCACCAACCGCAGCAAATAATGAACTATATAACATATAACCCCCTAAGAAGTAAAAGATAAATAATAAAAACATTTTTAAAATGGGTAATCTTAAAATTTCTTGAATAAGTAACTGCATTTTATCGCCTCCAGCAGCCTGTTTTGCAGCTTCTAATTGTTCTGCTGGTAATTTTGCAGTTTGCATTTCTACCATATCTACACCAAAAATAGTAGATGCAACTGTTGATATTATTAGTAATAAAATTCCCCAAATAAAGA
The DNA here is from genome assembly GCA_905480405.1 of uncultured Polaribacter sp. Taxonomy (GTDB): domain Bacteria; phylum Bacteroidota; class Bacteroidia; order Flavobacteriales; family Flavobacteriaceae; genus Polaribacter. Next base: position 12,015 of record CAJQQH010000016.1, read on the forward strand.
ACTGTAATAGACCCGCAGATGCGTTTCCAATAATTTTACCTAACATTAATTGAAAAGGTTTTACAGAAGAAACAATTACTTCTATAATTCTACTTGTTTTTTCTTCTATAACACTTCTCATTACAGATGTACCATAAATTAAAACAAACATAAACAACAGATAACCAGCTGCACCACCTGCAATAATGCTAGCAATGTTTTTTGCTTTTGATGACTCTTCTCCTGAAAAATTATACATTTTAATATCTGCTTGAACTTTCGAGGCATTTATTTTTGCTATATCAATTCCAAAATCATTCAGTTTTTCATTCCTAAATTTAGTCTCTACTTTATTTTCTATGGAATTCATTACAGACATTCCTGGAGTATCTTTAGAATAAAATTCAATAGAATTTGCAAGAACCTCTATATTATCTTGTTT
>CAJQQH010000017.1 GCA_905480405.1 uncultured Polaribacter sp.
GCAGGAGGCGCTTCGACACGGATGAAAAAGCCTTCTTTTTCAAAACTTCCAAAAGAGCTTATACATCAAGCGAATTCAAGAAGCAAAGCATTGATTTTTTTGAATGAACGTCCAATGTTAGATTATGTTTTATTTAATGCACAACAAGCAGGTTTCGAACATATTTATATTGTTATAGGAGAGGAAAGTGAGCTTTTTAAAACTTACTATGGAGAGGAGAGCGCTAGGAATTCGTTTCATGGATTGTCAATTTCTTATGTTTTTCAGCGCATTCCTGAAGGACGAATAAAACCCTTGGGAACTGCTGATGCCGTATGTCAATCCTTAGAACAATATCAAGAGTTACAAGAAAATCAATTTGTAGTTTGTAATTGTGATAATCTCTACAGTGAAAAAGCCTTTAATTTACTTCGTTCACATAAAAACTCTAATGCATTTATAAATTATGATAGAGATGCTTTAGAATATTCTCAAGAACGTATAGAGAGGTTTGCATTGACTAAAGTAGATCATAATAATTATTTACAAGATATTATTGAGAAGCCTTCAGCTTCTGAATCAGAAAAATATAAAGATGAAGCTGGCAAATTTAGAGTAAGTATGAATGTTTTTAAGTTTAATGGAAAAGCATTTTACCCTTTTTTAAAATCCTGTGTCATTCACCCTGAAAGAAATGAAAAAGAATTGCCTTCTGCTTTGTTAGAAATGGTTCGTGCTTATCCAACTTCTGTAGTTGGAATTCCACTTTCAGAACATGTTCCTGATTTAACAGGAAAAGATGATATTCTCATTATGAATGAATATCTTGCAGAACATCCTGTTAATTTACATTGGCCAAAAAAATAATTATAATATGATTTCCTTATCGAATTTTGATTACACTATTATTTTCTCACTTTTTGCAATTATCCTCTTAATTGGTATTTACGTTGGAAAAACATCAGGAAAAAACACCAATCAGTATTTTCTTTCCGGAAGGAACATGCCCTGGTGGTTATTAGGACTTTCCATGGTTGCCACAACCTTTTCTACAGATACACCTAATTTAGTTACAGACATAGTTCGTACAGATGGAGTTTCTGGAAACTGGGTTTGGTGGGCATTTTTGGTTACTGGATTATTAACTGTTTTTGTGTATGCAAAGCTTTGGCGAAAGTCAGGGGTAAATACAGATATTGAATTTTACGAACTTAGATATGGAGGAAATCCTGCACGGTTTCTTCGTAGCTTTAGAGCAGTATATTTAGGAATTATATTTAATGTATTGGCAATGGCTGGGGTGACTTTGGCAGCCATAAAAATTGGACAAGTAATGTTAGGCTTAGATCCAGTAACAACCGTTGTTATTGCTGGTTTTATTACTGTTGTCTTTAGTGCGATAGGAGGATTTAAAGGTGTTGTATATACAGATTTTATCTTATTTTTTGTAGCGATGGCAGGTGCTTTTGGCGCAGCTTATTATATCGTAGGACTTCCTGAAGTGGGAGGTTTGGAAAACCTAATTGCTCATGAAAATGTAAAAAACAAATTAAATATTCTTCCTAGATTAGATGATACCGAAACATTTATCAAACTTCTAATCATTCCACTTGCAGTTCAATGGTGGAGTTCTTGGTATCCTGGTTCAGAACCTGGTGGAGGTGGATATGTTGCACAACGAATGTTGGCAGCAAAAGATGAAAACCATGCCATAGGAGCTACATTTTTCTATAATATCATGCACTATGCGTTAAGACCTTGGCCATGGATTGTAGTTGCTCTAGCATCTCTTATTCTATATCCAGATTTAGCAAGCATACAAGAAGCATTTCCAACGGTTACTGAGGATAAATTAGGGCATGATCTTGCGTATTCAGCTATGCTAACGAAATTACCAAGTGGTTTACTCGGATTGGTTTTAGCTTCCTTAGCTGCTGCTTATATGAGTACTATAAGTACTCACCTAAACTGGGGTGCTTCTTATGTGGTCAATGATTTTTACAAACAACAGATAAACTCAGAAGCATCTGAGAAACATTTGGTAACTATTGGTAGAATTACTACTGTTATATTAATGATTGTAAGTTCTCTAATAGCATTATCCTTGACAAATGCTCTACAACTTTTTGAAATTATTTTAATGTTTGGTGCTGGAACAGGTTTAATTTTTATTTTACGTTGGTTCTGGTGGAGAATTAATGCATGGACAGAGATCTCAGCGATGATTGCTTCTGGGGTTATCTCTATTTTATTAACATTTACAACTTTTGGAAATGCACTTTTTGATGTAGGAGGTATATTTCCTGGCTATTTAAAATTTCCTTTTGTTGTTGTTTGCTCTTCTATTATATGGTTGATCGTTACGTATTTAACATCTCCAGAAAAAGATAAAGTCTTATTTGCTTTTTATTTGAAAACACAGCCAGGTGGTCCAGGATGGGATAGGGTAGTAAGAAAAGCAGAGAAAGCAAAAATTTCTATTAAACAAACCAAAGAAAAATGGAGTGTTCCTAATGGCATATTAGCAATGATTTTAGGATGTATTTTAATTTATTCAACAATGTTTGCTATTGGTAATTATGTTTATGGAGAATATTTTTTAGCAAATATTTTAACTTTTGTAGTGGTAATTTTTTCTTTTTTATTGATAAAAATTTGGAAAAAAATTAAAGGTACTGTGTTGTAATACAAAGAGAAATTAATGAATATTTTAATTCATTGTTAATTATTGTATTTTTACAATTATTCAAAATCATTCAAAATTATTACACATGAAAAAACTAATTATAGCACTATTATTTTTGAGTTTTTCTACTCAAGGATTTGCTCAATTTTTTAAGGATAATATAAACATTACTAGATACGATGGATATTTTACATTTTATTATGATGAAGGCAATGATAAAATATTCCTTGAAATTGAAAACTTAGATAAAGAGTTTTTGTACGTAAATGCGCTTTCAGAAGGAATAGGTTCAAATGATATAGGTCTAGATAGGGGTCAATTAGGAAATACAAGGATCGTTAAATTTATAAAAGCTGGAAATAAATTACTTTTAATTCAACCAAATCAATATTACAGGGCGATAACTAACAATATCGAAGAAAAAAAATCTGTTGAACAAGCTTTTGCTAAATCCATACTCAAAGGTTTTGTGATTAAAGAAACTAAAGATGGTAAGTATTTGGTAGATGCAACCTCTTTCTTTATTAGAGATGCACACGGAGTGGTAGGGCGTTTATCAGCAAAAAAACAAGGTAATTATACTCTAGATAGATCTAGAAGTGCCATAAATTTAGAGAGAACAAAAGCATTTCCTAAAAATGTTGAATTTGATGTAATGATTACTTTTAAAGGAGCACCAAAGGGTTATGATATAAGAAGTGTGGTGCCAACATCATCTTCAATTACTGTTAATCAACATCATTCT
>CAJQQH010000018.1 GCA_905480405.1 uncultured Polaribacter sp.
AAATATTAATTTGATCATTATTGTTGTCTATTTTTTCTGTTGCAATTAATTTACCCAAAACATTGTAGATGTTAACAACTAGTTCTTCTGAGTATTTAAAGTATAAAATATTACCATTAGTAGGGTTAGGGTACATTTTTAATGTTTCTAAGTTTTTGTCTAAGGTACTTAAAGTAGAAAAGCACGTCCAAGTTAAATCATCTATAATTACACGATCTTCTTCTGAGCCTGATCTAGTAATCTCGATAGTTATATTTCCTGAAATATTTATATTAGAAATAGTTGTTGTTTGTTGTGCTGTATCATAAGGTAGTGTACCTACAATGTTTCCATTAACTAAAACATTTAAGTTACCAGCACCACCACTAAAAGCACGTATTGTAGATGCAGTTAAACTTCCCATTCCGTTTGCAAATGTAGAAGAGGTCATTGATCCTGCTTCGTTATCTCTTAAAAGCGCAATAGCAACTGCTCTACCGTTTAATGTTTGGTCTGTTCTAGATTTAGTTGCATTCCATTCTATACCATCATCTCCTGTCCAAGTTAAAGTGGAATAAGAACTACTATTTACTGGCATATTTTCAAAAGTTTCTGCACCACAAGTTGATGTTGGTTCTGTTGTAATTCCATTTACTGCTGCAGATTGTGCAGATATATTATCAGCGCTATCTCTAGCTAAAACACTAACACTATAAGTTGTAGTAGCGTTTAAACCTATGGCAGTATATGTTGTAGTTGTAGATGTTCCTTTTAAGTTTCCATCTAAAAAAACATCATAACTAGAAACAGAAGAATTATCTGTAGACGCGTTCCAATTTACTATAAAACTAGTACCTGTTTCATTTGTAATTGTAATGTTTGTAGGTACAGATGGGGCAGTACTATCTGTTAGGGTTGTTCCATTAACAGCAGTTGATTGTATAGATTCATTACTTGCAATATCTTTTGCTAAAACAGTAATACTATAGTTGGTAGCTGGGTTTAAGCTTGTTATTGTATAATTTGTATTTGTTGATGTCCCATTTAAAGAGCCGTCGACATAAATTTCATATTTTGTTACGCCTACATTATCAGAAGAAGCCTCCCAAGATGTATCTATTGTAGTTGTTGTAATGTTACTTAAAGATACATTTGTTGGCACTGTAGGTGCTTCTGAATCTGCAGTTATATAAAGTCCCCAAGAATCTAGTGCATCATCACCACCCCAAATTCTTGTTGCTAAATAAGCATTATCTATAAATGGATTTCTATTTCCTTGCGCGTACGTATTACTTGTGTTTTCATGATATGTGTTTCTTTGTCTTTCAAAATCAGAAACAGGATCTTCTACATTCCATTCTAAAAATAAGTCAATCATTTTATCAGGCGTATCGGCATCACTTCCAATTCCAACTCCTGTTGGTAAACATTGCTGGTCATATCTAATGTACATATACATCATAATTCTTGCAACATCTCCTTTCCATTCATCACCAGGATACCAACCACCATTTTGATCACCAGCATTACCTGATCCATTCGTGAATTTTGTACTTCCTCTTTGACTGTTAAAATCTACATCTGATGGGCGTAAGTGATGTGCATCTGCACCTGGTCCTGAGGTACCTAAATTTGGAGTTCCAAGAGATTTTGGATATACATGTTCTCTGTTCCAATCACCTTGGCCACCACCATTTTGGTTTACACCTCTAGATCTTGCAGTTGTACCAGTTTGAGAATAACCGTATATTAATAAAACTTCTGAACTATTGGCAGGGTTTAAATCTGTTGCTTGTAAAGCTCCCCAACCATATGATAAAGTATTCGTATGAGCACTTATTGTTTTTGTTGCTAAGTTTTGTTTTAGTATTAAACCTTCTGCAGTTAAATCCACATCATCATAATAAGATTCTTGTGAATTCGCAATAAAAGCAAAAAATAAAAATGCTAAGAGTACTATTTTTTTCATATATAAATATTTTTTAAAGTGAATTTAGTTCTTTATTAATTTTTTAATTTCAGAGTTTTTATCAGAATCTATTTTTACAAAATAAACTCCTTTAGATAATGTTGTAATATCTAGTTGATTTTTAGAATCACTTACTACATATTCTAGAATTAACTTACCTACAATGTTGTAAACTTTTACATTTAAAGTTTCATTTGTTTCAAAATATACTTTATTTCCGTTTGTTGGGTTAGGGTACATTTTAAAAGAAATTAATGAAGACTCTTCTGTACTTAAAGTAGAATCATGACTACCTATTCCTATAAACGTATTGGCATCTAAAACATCCCATTCGTTTATATTGTAGGTTGTATTATTAGATAATATAGAAGCTTTTCTTCTGTAGGTTTTATCTGCTATATGACTACTTGAGTTTCCTACTTGTCCAATAATATCAATTAAAACCCCGTTCTTAAATAAGCCTACAGGATCATTTCCATTAAAATTCATTGGAGAACCATTGTCTGTAGAAGTATTGTTTGCGCGTAATAAATCTGCTTCCGCAATTAAAGTAGCATCGTCTGCACTAGCATTAATTATAACGAATACATCACCAGGTACAATGTTAGTATTGCCTAAATTAAAATCATCTACCCAAGAACCTCCATTATGTTGTTTCTGTATGCTATATTCAGATAAATTAATAGTTGAAGCGGTAAGATTAACTATTTCAATTGCTTTATTATTTCCTCCATCTGGCTCTACATATTCAGAAATAAATAATTCAGTTATTCCGTTAGAAGTTCCTGCTGTTGTTGTTGCGTTTACTGTTGCGCTTTTTGTAGATTTATTATTATCAATATCTATAGCTACTATTTCTACAGCATATGTTGTAGAAGTACTTAAACCTGTTACTGTATATACATTATTTGCAGATGTGTTATTTAGAGTATTATCCACATAAATTTCGTAGCTACTTATTGCATTGTTATCTGTAGATGCTGTCCAAGTTACTTTAAAGGAAGAATCTGTTTCTTCACTAACAACTAAGTTAGTTGGCACTGTTGGTGCTTCTGTGTCTTGTAAAGTTTGCCCGTTTACAATAGTACTTGTTGCAGACATATTATTTATAAGATCTTTAGCAACTACCGTAAAATTATAAGATGTGTTTGTTTCTAAGTTAGAAAAAGTAGTATTTGTATTGGTTGTTTGTGCTTTTAACACACCATCAATAAAAACATTATATCCAGTTACACCTTTATTATCTGTTGAAGCATCCCAAGATACATCAATAGAATTTAAACCAATATTACTTAAAGTTACATTTGTTGGAGTAGTAGGTGCCTCTGTATCTGTACTAATATAATAATCCCAAGTATCTTCTGCAGAATCTCCACCCCAAATCCTTGTTGCTAAATAAGGGTTGTCTATAAAAGGATTTCTATTTCCTTGTGCAGCAGAATTAGAAGTATCCTCATGATACGTATTTCTATCTATTTCTATTTGAGAAACAGGGTCTTCTACATTCCATTGTAAAAATAAATCAATCATTTCGTCTTGGGTAAATTCTTTACTACCAACACCAACTGCAGTTGGTAAACAAACAGTACCATAACGCAAATACATGTACATAATCATTCTCGCAGCATCACCTTTCCAATCATCACCAGGATACCAAGCTGCAGTATTTGGACCATCTAATCCTTCATGAAAATCTATTGAAGAATAATCAGAGTTTCCTGTTCCTCTACCATACTTTCTGTTATTTCTAGCAGAGTTTCTACTTCTATCAGCTGCTCTTAAATGATGTGCATCTGTAGAAGGACCCGGTACATCTGTATCTAAAACAGGATTAGCTAAAGACTTAGGAAATACATGTTCTCTATTCCAAACAAAAGTAGCTCCACTACCGCTGTCTTGTAAGTTTTTATCTCTATAAAGATCATTTGTACTATCTTGGTCAGATCCATCTTCCCAACCATAATATAAAACAACTTCTCTATCATTAGAAGTGTTTTCATCTGTAGCTTTTGTAGCATCCCAAACATCTGGTCCACTACTTGTGTATTCTAAAGTTCTAGTATGCGTAGCAATAATTTTTGTAGCTAATGCATCTTTTAAAGCTGTACCCGACAATGTTAAATCTACATCGTTATAATAGGTTTGTTGTGAAAATGTTATTGTTGCTAAAAATAAAAGTGCAAGAGTAGAAAGTCTTTTTTTTATCATATTATAAAATTTAAAAAATTATTAAAACAAACAATTTCTTTTTCAGTAATATAAAACCCACTTCTAGCAATGAAAACAGGTGTTATTTATTTTTTTTGTAACAAAGCCATATAAAACCCGTCGAAACCAGAAATATGAGCTAATACTTTTTTATCAGACACAAAGGTAAAATCTTTTCCGGCTTCAGATGTTAAGAAATTATTAACTTGATCTTGATTTTCTGAAGGTAAAATAGAACAAGTTGCATACACCATTTTTCCGCCTGGTTTTACCATTTTAGAATATTGTTGCAATACATCTTGTTGTACTTTTTTAATATTATCTATAAATTCTGGTTGTAATTTCCATTTAGAATCTGGGTTTCTTCTAATAACCCCTAATCCAGAACAAGGAGCATCAATTAAAACACGATCTGCTTTACCATGTAATTTTTTGATAGGTTTAGTAGAGTCTATTACGCGCATATCAATATTATGTGCTTTGTTTCTTTTTGCTCTAACTTTTAGTTTACGCAATTTGCTTTCGTAAATATCCATTGCAATTATTTGTCCTTTATTTTCCATTAAGGCAGATAAATGCAACGTTTTTCCTCCAGCTCCAGCACAAGTATCTACAACTTTCATTCCTGGTTTAACATCTAAGTATGCTGCAACCAATTGAGATGAAGCATCTTGCACTTCAAAATACCCATTGTGAAATGCTTCTGTTTTGAAAACATTGGCTCTTTCCGGTAAAATTAATGCATCTGGATGCTGGGGTACAAAAGCCGTATCGATGTTTTCAGCCTTTAATTTTTTTTGTAATACTTCTCGTGAAATATTCAAAGTATTTGTTCTAAGAATGACACTCGCTTGAATGTTTAAGGCGGCGATTTCTTTGGTCCAAATTTCTTCTCCCAATTCTTC